>NZ_JBLTIM010000013.1:0-110638 GCF_055362665.1 Lactobacillus fornicalis | reverse complement strand
AAACTATTTTACAGTCTCGAAAGTCTTGACATATCAGGACTTTAGAAAAAATATTTTTTATCAATCTTGTAATAATTTGGACAATTAAGAACTATTTCATTAAGAAATTATTTCTCATGTTATAATAAAGTTATTAAAAGAGAGCATACTTACACATAATAAGGGCTGATTTATCAGTCGGGTTCCAACTGCCTTCACGTTTTGCTAGTGTAAACATGGAAAGAACACCCCGTATGTACTCCAACATTGTTGAAGTGACGATACATAAGCAATATCGCTTCTTGGTCGTGGGAAAGGCCAAAATAAAAAGCATCACTTACGTGGTGCTTTTTATTTACTTTCAAAAAAATGGTAGTTGCTGTATAATTTAATTATCAAATCAGAAGCAAAAAAGACAGCTGTTGCAGCAGCTGTCTTTTGATTTTTAATTGTTCACTCAATGCTCATGTTTTTTATTTTTCTAGGTTTTACGCAACTCAAAGAACTCATCGAGCAAGTGAGAAGAATATTGCAACGTAATTCCAACTACGATAGGGGCAATTACAAATTCCAAAATCAGAAGCAAAAACGAACCCTCCTTTCTCCGGGGCTCTTGGAGTGGAAATGTAAACCCGAAAAATATTTTAACAGAAGAAAAGAGGTACTGTATAGGTATCTCTTTTCTTTTGGTATTTGGAATTATCCAACAAGTAGCTTTTTTATAAAAATACACAACCCTTGCAAAGCACAAGAATTGTGTATTATCAATCATTTAAAAATGTATGGTATCTAATTATTACAAACTTTCAATTTTTATTCCAACATCATTACCTAGATGTTTTTTCAATGTTGCTATCACATCTTCCATTCCCTTAGCAAAACGAATGTAATAGACGTGACCCTTACTTTGCAGCTCCATTACAACGTAGCTCTTATTACTAGTTAGTGGGGCATTAATTAATGTAATTTGATCCAAATCTGAATATTTAATAGTTCTTCTAACATAGCCACTAATGACAATTCGTTTTTCACCTAAACCACTTACTCCATCCATTATCGACATTACCAAAAAGACTGCTAATAAAACTGGTGCGCCTGCTTGAGTAATATCAATAAAGTTCCAAGAAATGGACACATAGACAAAAACAACTGCCCAAATAATTGAAGAAACACGGTAGCGGCCCGGGTAATCAACAACTGCTTGCCAATACCAGCTGTAAATAATATAGCCAATAATCAATAAGTCAAAGAGAACATAAAATAAGCTAGTCATAAAATCACCTTCCGTTCCTTTAAATTATATTATAACAAACTAATGCATTATAATTTAGTTAGATGTTTACTTTAAGAAGGTACAAAAATGCAAGAAAATATGCAAGACTTAAAAAACGATTTAAGCAAAGCTCAACATATTGTTTTTTTGACTGGTGCAGGTGTTTCTACCCATTCAAATATTCCTGATTACCGATCTAAATCAGGTATTTATAATGGAAGCACTATCCCACCTGAAATCATTTTAAGTGAGGACACACTCTATCATCGACCTAACTTATTTTATCAATTTGTTATGAATAATATGTATTTTCCAAAGGCCCAGCCTAACTTTATTCATAAAAAAATCGCCGATATTTGCAATAAAAAGGGAACTCTAATTACTCAAAATATTGATTGCTTAGATACTAAAGCCGGCAATAAACATGTGATAGAATTTCATGGAAATTTATATGATATATATTGTACTAAGTGTTTGCAAACTCTTGATTTCAAAACTTATCAAAAATCCTATAAACATTATTGTGGTGGTATTATTAGACCGAATATCGTTTTATATGGAGAAGGGATTGATGAGCAAAAGCTAACAAAATCTATTTCAAATATCCAAAAAGCCGACTTAATCATCATTATTGGAACTAGCTTTGTAGTATATCCTTTTGCTGGTTTATTAGCTTATCGACAAAAAGATACTCCAGTTTGGGCAATTAATAAAACTAAAATAGATGCTCCAAGCATCAGACAAATAACCGGTGATGCCTTAACTATTTTAAAAGACTTGTAAAATACTCTTTCAAAATTACCGCCTGATTATGGAGAGGATCTTTAGCACCGTATAAAAATATAACATCACCTTTTTTTAACTTTTCAGAAACTAATTCTACAAAAGACTTTGTTTCTGAATTTGCTTTAATTTCAGCAAGATATTTTGTTTTAAATTCCGGAAATTTTTGGGGATCGTGATTAAACCACTTACGTAACTCATTGCTTGGACCCATTTCCTTAGCCCAAAGATCTAAATCAGCTTTGACTTTGCTAATGCCTCTAGGCCACAAGCGATCTACTAAAACTCGGAAGCCCTTTTCTTGTTCATGACTATAAATTCGAACCAATTTTATTTCAGACATTAAAATAACTTCTTTCCAAAAATTGTATTTATTATTTGTTATAGCAGGTATTTATGAATTATCAAAACTTTTTTCAAAATCGTCCTACAACTGAAATTGCCCAAGATTTGTTAGGAAGAACATTAACATATGAAAATAATGGCGAAATTTTAGGCGGATTAATCGTCGAAACAGAAGCCTACCTTGGTCCTAAAGATTATGCCGCCCACTCATATAACGGACGAAGAAGCCAAGCTAATGAGGGCCTATATTGTCCCGGAGGATACTTATATATCTATGCCCAAAGACAATATTTCTTCTTCGATATTGCTACCCAAGAACGAGACAATCCTGAAGGTGTCTTAGTTAGAGCTATAGAACCTACACTTGGAATTGAAACCATGATTAAAAATCGTGCCGGTAAAACAGGTCCTTTAATCACTAATGGACCCGCAAAAATGATGCAAGCATTCGGCGTTACAAGTCGAAAATGGGATTTACACCCAATTAATCAGACACCATTTTCTGTTGACCTGACAAGTAGAAGACCTATAAAAAACGTCATTGCTGCACCACGAATCGGTGTCCGGCAAGATGATGATTGGTCAAAACGTCCATTACGCTTTTATGTCGCTGGCAATCCCTACGTTTCTGATATGAAGAAAACAAAATTAGAAAAAAATAATGGTTGGGAGTTGACAAAAAATAAAATTTAATATAAGCTTAAGCACAGTTAAATAAATAATCCAATGCAATAGAGGTTGCGGCAAATCACAAAAATTCTGGAGTTCACGTAGACTTTGAAGGAATCATAAGGATTGTCGCCGAAATGGATAGATAGACGTGCTATCTATCTGTTGGGCTATAAGAGAATATCTTGTAGACTGTCCTGGTAGTCCCCAGGGAGCGCTATATGATTTGGTAACTATTACTGATGATTTCACCCCTATTGTTTTTGAATAAGCAATAGGATTTTTTATTGCTCTTTATTGTATTGGCTTTAGTTGATTAATTATTTGGAGGTTTTATCAAGTGAAGTCAAAAAATACTTGGCTAGTAATTCTAGCATTTTTAATGGCATCAATTGGATTTTTTGGAAATAACACTCAAGAAGTCCAAGCTGCTAAAGATAATGGTGTTTTGAGAATTGGGATGGAAGCTAACTATCCCCCATATAACTGGACCCAAACTACCAGCGCAAATGGAGCTATTCCGATTGAAGGCTCTAAAACTTACGCAAATGGGTATGATGTTCAAATCGCTAAGCTAATTGGTAAAAAGTTAGGTAAAAAAGTTGTTGCCGTAAAAACCGAATGGGATGGTCTTTTACCTGCATTAACCAGTGGCAAGATTGACTTAATTATCGCTGGTATGAGTCCAACAGCCGAAAGAAGAAAGGCGATTAACTTCTCAGAGCCTTACAGAAAATCAACTTTTGTTGTCATCACTAAAAAGACTAGCAAGTACGCTAACGCTACTAGTTTAGATGACTTCAAAGGCGCTAAATTAACTGCTCAACAAGGTACTTTACACTACGATTTAATTAAGCAATTAAAAGGTGCCATTCGTGAAAATGCAATGAAAGACTTTGCAGCAATGCGTCAAAGCTTGATTTCTGGCACAATTGATGGTTATGTTGCTGAAGATATTGAAGCTCAAAGTTTCAAGAGTGTCTACCCAGACTCAACTTCAATTAACATTAGCAAGATGAAAGGTTTCCATGTTTCTGCTAGTGATAGCGAAACATCTATCGGTGTTAAAAAAGGAAACGATAAGCTTTTAGCACAAGTTAATGCTGCTTTAGCTACTATTTCTAATAAAAAGCGGGATCAATTAATGGCTACCGCCGTTAAAGAGCAACCTACTACCGATAATGATAAGAAGACCAACTGGTTTGTTTCTACTTGGAACACCTATGGTTCAATGATTCTTGCCGGTGTTGGAATGACACTTTTGCTTGCCTTAGTTGGTACTATTGCAGGTTTCTTTATCGGTTTAGTTGTCGGAGTTATTAGAACTATTCCTACTCCAACTTCCCTACTCAACCGCTGGTTATTAAAAGTTGTTAACTTCTTACTCTCTGTTTATGTTGAAGTCTTCCGTGGAACTCCTATGATGGTTCAAGCAGCTGTTATTTACTACGGAATCGCTCAATTCTGGCACCTTAACTTAAATAGAACAGTTGCTGCTTTAATAATTGTTTCTATTAATACTGGTGCCTACCTTGCCGAAGTTATCCGTGGTGGTATCATGGCAACTCCTAAGGGACAATTTGAAGCTGCAAGCGCCCTTGGTATGAGTCATAATCAAAGAATGTGGAATATTATCTTGCCACAAGCAATTAAAAACTGTTTACCATCAATCACTAATGAATTTATCGTAAACATTAAGGATACGTCAGTATTAAGTATTATTTCTGTTTCAGAATTATTCTTTGTTGGTTCAACAATTGCCAGTCAAAGTTTCGAATTCTTCCAAACTTACTTGATGATTTCAGCAATTTACTTAATGCTTACTTTCTCAATTACTAGAATTTTCAACTTAATTGAAAAGAAACTACAAGGTCCTAAAAATTACAATCTAATGGCCAACCAAGTTCAAGTTGGTACCCCTGAAGAACAAGGAGGAAACAAGTAATGAGTGAAAATATCATCAGCGTTAATCACTTACAAAAAAGTTATGGTGATCACCAAGTTTTGCGTGATATTACCTTTGATGTAAAAAAAGGTGAAATTGTTTCAATCATCGGTCCTTCTGGTGGCGGTAAGTCAACCATGCTTAGATGTATCAACTTACTTGAAGAACCAACTGATGGTGAAATTAACTTCAATGGTAGTGACATTACCAAGCCTGGCTTCAATCGCAATGATTACCGTTCTAAAGTAGGAATGGTATTCCAACAATTTGACTTATTCGAAAACAAAAACGTTTTGCAAAACTGTATGATTGGACAAGAATTAGTCTTAAAGCGTTCAAAAGAAGAAGCCAAAAAAATTGCTTTAGAAAACTTGAAGAAAGTTGGTATGGATCCATTCGTTGATGCTAAGCCTAAGCAATTATCTGGTGGGCAACAACAAAGAGTAGCAATTGCCCGGGCAATATCTATGAATCCCGATGTTTTACTCTTTGATGAACCAACCAGTGCCCTTGACCCCGAAATGGTTGGGGAAGTTCTTGATGTTATGCAAAAGCTAGCAACAACTGGTTTAACAATGATTATTGTTACTCACGAAATGGCCTTTGCTAAACACGTTTCTGATAAGGTTATCTTTATGAGTGATGGTGTGATTACTGAACAAGGTAGTCCTGAAGATATTTTTGATCATCCTCAAGCAGAAAAAACGCAAAAGTTCTTACGTAACTTTAGAAAAGAAGACATTTAGTAAAAGATGATATAGAAATAGCTATCCCTGCAAATTAGGGATAGCTATTTTTTATCCTTCGAGAAATTCTGACATATGCTGTGCGTAGGTTTCCATTCCTAGCCACGCACAAATTTCGATTGCTTTTTGGCAATTTTTTAAATACTTTGTAGCATTCGAACTTTTATATAGAGCCATATTTTTATAGAAAATAATATTATTTTTATAAAAGACTAAATCGGGAGAACTTGGAATTGCATCAGCTATTGTTACCAACATATCTATTCCTTCATATTCTCCAATCTTAAGTTTTAAGAACAGATTATTACAAATAATTCCTAAAAGGATTCTCTTAAGCTCTTTAGAAAATGGTGGTTTATATTCTTTTAAAATATCCTGAACAATCAAATTAACACTAAAACAATCGTACAAAGGCATTAAGTTACAAAAAAGCGTTAATTTTTCTTCATTCCAATTCGGAAAATTGAAAACTTTTTCTCTGAGTTGTTCCCGTAGTTTCCAATTTACTGGTTCAGTTGAACTTTTATCAATTTCAAGATATCCACGAGCAATTAGTATCTGCTCTTTTTTTACTTCTTCAGGTAAAAGACTTCTTTCTATCAAGTTAGGGATTTTTTTAAGTGAATCTTTATCGCCATTATAATGAGCAGCCACTATCATTTCATGAAAAAGATTAAGCTGCTTGGCCAAATCTTGAGAATCAAACATTCCAAAAAAATCACTTAATCGGATATTGTTTCTTTTTAGCAGTTCAATCAAATCTTCAGCTGATACCCGATGAGAGCCTTTTTCAATCTTACAGTAGTAAGATGGGCTAATTACATCAGAAGCAAATTCTTTACGTGTTTTGCCTTGTTCGAGGCGAAACTTTTGTAACAACTCTCCAATTTTCATCATCATTCCCCCATTTTTAGGAGTAATGATAATTGGAATTTAGTATGTTTGCAAGTTATATGTACAAAAAAAGTCATAGCTTAGCTATGACTTTTCTGATTTTTTAATGGCCGAATTCAACTTCAACACTAACTTTAATTTTAATATGCATATTCTTTCACCTCCTAAATTTATTTTATTCAATTAATGCTTCCAAACTTCATCACCAAAAATAATACGCATTGTATTTACCTCTTTCTTTAAATTTGTTATTGTCATTATCCAACTGAATTAGAAATCATTTACATAAATGTCATATTTAATTTCAAAATGTCATATTCGCCATTTTTCCTTTCCACCTCAAACTTTTCTATAAAATATTTCATAAATATCCACTATAGAAAGGTTATACAAAATGAAAGTCTTCTTTAAAAACTCGAATTTCCGGCTTTTTGCAACTGGTAGTTTTCTTTCAAGCGCTGGTGATGTTTTATTCTACCTAGCCTTCATGACCTATGCCAGCAATTTAAAAAATTATTCTTTAGCAATTTCCTTAATCGCAATTAGTGAAGCTATTCCAAAGTTTTTCACACTTTTCGGTGGTTACCTCGCCGACAAAACTAGGGATAAATTTAAGAGCATTTTTAACCTTGCCTTAGTTAGATGTATTCTTTATACAATCGTCGGCTTATTGTTAACGACCAAAATGAGTGATTGGAATTTGGTAATGTGTATTGCCTTAGCGAACTTTATTTCAGATACCTTTGGTACTTACTCAAGTGGTTTAGTTACGCCTTTAATTGTTGCTATCTTAGGTAAAGAAAACTATGCCGAAGGTAGTGGTTTTGCCAATGGTATGTCGCAAACAATCTCAATGCTTGCTCGCTTCGCTGGTGCTAGCATGTTACTATTTATGTCATATTCTTCATTAGCATTTATCAACGCAGCTACTTTTTTAATCGCTGGTATCTTATTTGCTTTAGTTGGTAAGCGAGTAAACACACAAAAATTGCCGCTTCCTAAATCAAATAAATTAAACTTTTTCCAAACACTAAAAACATCTTTCAAGCAAGTAAAAAAGCAAAACAATCTTTTAACTATGATTTCTATCTTAGTTTTGCTTAACGCTGTCTTAGCGGTACTAATTCCTCTATTTACAATTATCTTAGCAACTCACAAGCAAACAATGCTTATTGGTAATTACAGCTTTACTTTGGCAATTAGTGAAACAATTGTTGGCTCTGGCATGATTTTAGGTAGTTTATTTGGTCCGACGATTTTTAAAAAGACTTCTGTCTTTCTACTAGCAATTTTGGCAAGTATTTTGGCACTATTTGCTAGTTTAAGTTTGTTCATCAACAATTTATTTGTTATTTTAGGAACTTTTGCCTTGCTAACTTTCTTTGTAGCGACAATTTCTTTAAAAATGAATCAGTGGCTCATTTCTTCCGTAGAACCAAGCATTTTAGGCTCTACTGCTAGCTTATTAAATACCTTACTATTGGCTAGCGACCCATTTATGACAATGCTACTCTCAAGTATTACTGCCATCAGCAATGTCTACATCGCTATTTCTGTTCTACTATGCTTTAACGTTTTAATTATCTTTTTAATTATCACAGCTTATTTGAAAAACAAAGCCTTAAAAGCTAATATCTCTCTTGCTGATTCAGAAGCTTAAACTAGTTATTTGTATTCTTAGATTTCAATTAACTATAATGAAAGTAACTATTTAAACAGAAAGGATACATTATGACTCACAAGCAAAATAAAGTAGATGCTAGTTCTGGTTCATCTTTTACTGAAAAATTAGAGCCAGAAAGTCCCCAAGTTTGGCCTGGTCCCAAGGGTATGATTCCCGTTACTAGTGGGCGCGCTGATGATGCTAATGTCCATAATCGCAATTATTTAGATAATATTTTAGCTGAAATGCGCATTATTGATGCAGTTAAGCCTGATTTAACAACTGAATTTTTTGGCAAAAAATATGCTTCACCAATTAACTTAGCAGCAGTCTCTCACTTAAATAAGGTATTACCCGACAAAAGACGTAAACCTATGCAAGAAAAGGTTCAAGCTGCCAAGAACCAAAATCTCTTAAATTGGATTGGCATGGAAAGTAATCATGATTATGCTGAAATTGTCAAAAATAGTGGCGATACTGTCAGAATTGTTAAACCCTTTGCAGAACATGAAGACATAATCAATGAATTGCGCTTTGCCCAAGATTTAGGAGCCGTTGCTGTTGGTATGGATATTGATCACGTTCCCGGTGAAGATGGCAAGTATGATGTTGTTGATGGAATTAATTTGGGACCAATTAGTTTCTCTGATTTAAGAAGATATGCTCATACAACAAACCTTCCGTTTGTAGCTAAGGGCGTTTTATCTGTCCAAGATGCACTCAAAGCTAAAGATGCTGGTGCTAGTGCAATAGTTGTTTCTCACCACCATGGTCGTTTACCATTTGGCGTTCCCCCACTAAAAATGCTACCCGCTATTAAGGAAGCTCTTGCTGACAGCGATATGACCATTTTTGTTGATGGTTCATTAATGACTGGTTATGATGTCTACAAGGCTATGGCTATGGGAGCTGACGGGGTTTTAGTAGGGCGCGCAATTTTATCTGAATTACTAAAATCAGGCCAAGAAGCAACTGAAGCAAAAATCAAGCTACTTAATGAGCAATTGTCACAAATGATGCTTTACACTGGCATCCCTGATACGAAATCATTTGATAGCAGCGTACTTCATTTTTAACAAAAATAATATTACAAAAGGCTAGGATTTACCTAGCCTTATTTCTTTACTTTAATTCTTCATTTAAATGATTTTGCATTTCAAAAACTTCTGTTTCTAGCTTTCCACTTTGCAAGCCATTTTCTACTTGATAATCTGCATCGTCCATCACACTATAATATTTTTTAAATTTGGGTTCAACATTGCCAGAATTTAAAATTGCATTCAACTTTTGAGTTGTTAAGTTGCTCCCCTCGCTTACTAGCATTCTCTTCATTGTCGTACTTTGAGCAATCTTTTTTAAAGGACTAACCCCTTGAGAATACTTAATTAATTCAGTTTGAACATCTTTAGATACTAGTAATTTCATAAACTGCCAAGCAAGTGTAGCGTTACGACTATGAGAAGAAATTCCAAATGAAACATTAGCTAGCTTAGTTCCACTTTTTTTATTCATGCTTGGCATTTTTATTACATCCCAATCAAAGTTAGAATTTCTAGTTACATGATAAGGATAAGATGTATATGTTCGATATTGCGCCAAAGTCATCGGTGAAAAGGCAACTTTTCCCTGATCAAACATTGCACTAGTTACGTTTACATTATTATTTAATTGCACAATCTCAGTTATCAAATTAAGCCCTTGCATTACTTTATTCGAAGTTAATTGCGATTTAGTACCATCACTAGTAAATAATTGTCCTTGATAGCTATTTACAGCTGCTTGCCAATTAAAATTTTCTGTAACACCATAATAATCTTTTTGACGAAGTTTTTTATTCAATAGCTCAAACTGTGTTGGTTGCCAGTTAAAATTAGGAATTTTCAGTTTAGCTTTAGCCAGTAAACTAGTATTTACCACCATTAAACTTGGATTTACTTCAAAAGGAAGCGCTAGTTGCTGATTGTAATATTGGCCACTTTCTAATGCAGCTTGATAAAAATCACTCGTCTTAAATTTATCATGTCTAATATATCCATTTAAATCTAGCAAGGCCCCATCACTTGCCAAAATATTAAAAGTATTTGTTGGTACAATAAAAATATCTGGTTCTGTACCTTTAACTAAGCTAGCAGCTAGCCATGAGCGATAGTTGGTCTTAGTTATTCCTGATTCATAGATTACTCGAACATTTGGATATCTTTTTTTGAACTTTTTAATCACATAATCAATCATGTGGTATGAATCCCCTTGTGGTACATCCCAATAACTACCAGTATATACACCGATTGTTAATGTCTTAGGTTCACTCGAAATTTTAGCAAAATAAGTTACACTTCCCATTAACAACAATAAAAAAATAGTAACTATTATTAACTTGGCTTTATTTTTTCCCATTTTATTCTCCAAAATCTCGAGAAGTTACACCAGTTTGAACGGCCCAAATTGCTAACTGTGTACGATCACGCAAATCTAATTGACTTAAAATTGAGGAAATATAGTTACGAACTGTCCCTTCTGATAAATATAATTTTGCAGAAATTTCTTTATTTGATAATCCTAATCCCACTTGTTGAATTACACGCCACTCATTTTTAGAAAAATGCTTACTTTCTGTTTGATCAACTTGAATTGCATAATTAGATTGGGCCATTTTAGAAAACAATTTGAATACTTTTTCAGCAATATTAGGATTAATCATTGCACCTCCCTGATAAACTGTTTCAATTGCTTGATAAAGTTGATCATTGGAAACTCCTTTTAATAAGTAACCTGAAGCACCATATTTTAAAGCACTAAAAATAAAATCATCATCATCAAAAGTAGTCAAAATTATTACTTTAATTTCTGGATACTTACTTTTTACATATTTAGTGCATACGGTCCCGTCCATTTTTGGCATTCTCACATCCATCAAGATAACATCTGGACGTTCTTTTTTTATTGCGTCCAAAACTTCTTCGCCATCTGCCACTGTTGCCGTTACCTTAAATTTAGGATTAGCTTCCAAGATAATTTGAATAGAACTTCTGATTAACTCTTGATCATCTGCAATTAAAACTTTAATCATGGTTTACTCCTTCCTTGGGAATATCTACCTTTACTTCGAATCCATCCCCACTCTTAAATTCAATGTGTCCACCAATAATTGCCACACGTTCTTTCATCTGTGTTAAACCAAATCCTGGCTTTATTTTACTGCAACCTGAGCCATTATCCTTTATTAAGATCTGATAATTTTTATTTACTAAAAAATGAATACTTACTTGACTAGCATGACCATGTCTTAACGCATTAGTTACACTTTCTTCAACAATTCTGAAAATCACATCTTCCGTTGTTTTTTCAAATTCTGCACTTCCCCAGTCATATTGAAAATCAAACTTCATTTGTGATAATTCTGAATACTCACTTAACATCTTTTTTAGTGCTGCTTGCAAAGTATAATTCTCTAAAGCCCCTGGTCTCAACTTATTTAATGCTGCTCGAATCCCTTCGAGTCCCTGCTTTACCACTTGAGAAACCTTAGTCAGTTGCTCTTTAGCCTTTTCAGGGTTTAAATCAATTAAAACTTTAGCTGCATCTACACCAGCAATAACACCTGTTAATGCATGCCCCACTGAATCATGCAAATCACGTGCAATTCTTTTTCTTTCACGATCTTCAGCAATATGACTAGATAAAGCCGCATAATTTTGCAGTTCTAAATTTGTTTGCGCTGCCTTAGCTAATTTTTCTTTTACCTCGTATTCACGATTATGAAGATAAATTGCGTACAGTACCAAGATACCCATAAAGATAATCAGATTGACAACATTTAAAACATTACTTATTAAAATTACTGCCGTCTTTGTAGATAGTGGTAAAAACTCAATATAAGTATCCAATTGAGGTATATTAGAAATATTTTCAATTAAAACTGTATCTGTCAAAGAAAAAATAACCAAAATAAACAAAGCCATCCCTAACCATAAATTAAGCTGTCTACTTGGTTCTTTATTTCGCAAAGAAATAAATAAATCCACAAAATAAAGTAATATCACACCGTTATAAGTGAATCTTAAATTCCAGAAAACCAAAATAGTCAAAAAGAATTCAATTAACAGTAAACGACTATTATGTTCTTCATCTTTTTTAAAATAATGGCGATAGCTCATTACTATTGCTAACAAAAGATAACTCAAAGTACTAGACCAAAAAATAGTCAAAGGAGCACCTGGTAAAAAGTTAATCTTATTTAGGAATTCAAATGACATATTGCTTTGTACAATATAAACACTAGCTAAATAAAAGACTGAACTATTAAACAATACTGCTATTAAATTCAGCCAAACTAGTACTCGTCTAAAAGCAATAAGTTTCTTAAAACTACCCTTCATTATTGCCATCCTGTAACATTATAATTTTTAATATTATCCTTGGTAATCAGATGCACTGGTAACTTAATTTTGGACTTAACACTTTTGCCTGCTAATAAGTCATAAGTTAACTTAAAAGCTAGCTTCCCCATCTCTTTAGGTGACTGAGCAGCTGTTGCTGTTGCATTTTGATTATTCAAAAGTAATTGTTTCATGTTGGCAGACCCATCAACACTATAAACTCCTACTTGCTTTACTTTTTGACTATCTAATGCTGCAATTGCCCCCACAGCAGCTTGATCATTTAAAGCCATAATTGTATCGAAGTCAGCTTGCGTTTTTAATCTCTTTAAAACAGCTGGATAAGCATATTCTGATTGTCCTAAAGTGTTTAATTTACCTACCACATGATAGTTTTTATTAAATAAAGTATCTGTAAATCCCCTAATTCGATCATTGGCACTCATAGCACTATAGTGTTCCAGTAGTAAAATATTGGCTCTCTTTTTCTTCTTCATCAAGGCTTTCGCACACAAAACACCAGCTTGATAATTATCAGAAAGTAGTGTTGCATCAACATGAGCCTTATCTGCCATTTGACTATCAACTACTACAATTTTTATTCTTTTTTTATGTGCTTTATTCAAAATCGCTATTAATTTATTATTATTTCCATCAACAGGGTTGATAATAATAGCTGAAACTCCTTTTTTAATAAAATCATTTATCTGATTAACTTGTTTTTGAGCATCTAATGCTGGATCACGAATTATCAACTTATCAGCTCGTGCATCAACCCGTTTTTCAACTTCTTCATTTAAAACTTGATAAAAGCTATTATTCATTGTCATATAACTTACGCCAATTATCTTTTGTTTTTTTTGGCTTTGAGTAAGAACTGCAAAATAAAAACAAAGAACAATTAACAAAGCTAGCGCTAATTTACTTAATAAAAATAGTTTTGTTTTCTTACTAATTTTCAAGATTCTCTAAGACCTCAGCGATTCCATCATGATTATGATCAGCCGTTATATACGGATAATGCTTCTTTAATTCTTCTGGTGCATTTCCCATTAAGTAACCTTTTCCAACGGTTTTTAACATTCCTTCATCATTGTAGTTATCTCCAAAAGCTAGTGTATTACTAATTTCAACATGATAGTAGTCAGACACTCGTTTAATGGAATCAGCTTTCTCTACTCCAGAAGCAACTATTTCTAATAAAGTATCCTTAGATTTAACTAAATATAAGTTATTGTAGCGCTGAGAATAGGTTTTCAGTAATTCATCCAAGATATTTTTAGGTCCCATTACCAAAACTTTATGTATGCATTTTAAATTTTCAATTTCTGATATATCAATGGCTTTAGCTCGCAATTTTACAATTTTTTCTTCAGCTAATAATGCTTGAGTCTTAGGCTTTTGAGTTAACCAACTTAAACCAGAATAAATATTCCAAGTTATACTTGTTAAATCATTTAACTCTTTAACAATTTCTCTAGCTTCGGCTAAAGGAAGAGGCTTGCTATAAATTTGTACTCCTTCTTCATTAAGAATTAAGGCACCATTAAAAGCAGAAAGTGGGCACTTAATTCCTAGCTGCTTAATGACAGTTTGCATTGCCAAAGGACTTCTTGCGGATACAGGAACAAAAAGATTTCCTTTTTTTACTTCTTTTAAAATACTTTCCTTAGTTCTTGGCAAAATTTCTAATTTATCATTTATTAAGGTACCATCAATATCGCTAAAAATAATCCGCATAATTCAATTTCCTTCCATATATTTCCTAGTTTAATTGTAACCAGAGTATTCTTAAAACTAAAAGTATTATAAATGTAAGCGCATTACTTAGTGACATTTGTCATATACTTTTTACTACTTTTTATGACATTTTTCACTTATGTAATCGCTTACAGTAGATTATAGTAAACTTGTAAATTATGAAAGGAGCAAGTTTATGAAATACTTAGTACTTGTTAGCCATGGCGGTTTCGCCGACGGATTAAAAACTTCACTAGCAATGTTTGCTGGAGATCAAATCAACCGTGTATTTGCTTTAGGACTCGAACCAGGGACTAGCGCAGATACTTTCAAAGAAAAGGTTAATCACTTCTTTGATGGACACGATTTTTCAAATGATGACCAATTTGTTGTTTTAGCTGATATCGTCGGTGGTAGTCCTTTAACTACTTTTACTAGTGTTTTATCAGAACGCGGCTTCTTGGCAAATTCACAAATCTTTGGTGGGACAAACTTAACAATGGCTCTAACTGCTTTAGTTTCAATGGATGCTATGGACAAAACAACTTTAAGTTCAACCATTTTAAGCGAAGCAGGTAATGCTCTTGAAGAATTCAAGGTGGCTGCACCTGAAGATGATGATG
The DNA here is from genome assembly GCF_055362665.1 of Lactobacillus fornicalis. NCBI lineage: Bacteria > Bacillati > Bacillota > Bacilli > Lactobacillales > Lactobacillaceae > Lactobacillus > Lactobacillus fornicalis. The sequence goes on along the minus strand of NZ_JBLTIM010000013.1, from coordinate 95,602 downwards.
ATGAAATATAAGGAGGAATTTTTATGTCAGTATCATTTGTAAGAATTGATGACCGTATGATTCATGGTCAAACAGTTACTCGTTGGGCTAAAGAAATGCCTTGTGACGGTATTATTGCAATTAATGACGCTGCAAGTACTAATCCCGTTTTAAAGCAAGCATATATCTCAGCAGCTGAAAGTCAAGGAAAGAAAGGCTTTGTTTGGACACTTGATCACTTTAAAGATGTTCAAGAAAAAGTACTTGCTTCTAGCCGTAGATATTTCTTAATTACTAAAAATCCACTTGATATGAAAAAGATTTTAGTAGATATGGGCTTTGTTCCTGATGATGTCAAAACAATTGTTGTCGGTCCCGGTAATGATCGTCCAGGCGCAATTAAACTTGGCAATAATCAAAGCTTTACTCCTGAAGAAGGCGAAGCTTTTGAAGCTATCAGCAAGGCTGGCTACACAGTTAAGTTCCAATTATTGCCTGATGTAGAAATTGGAACTTGGGACAAATATAAGAACAAGTTTGGTTTTTAATCATTAGATTATACGAGGAGAAGAATTATGACTATTAGTTGGCTTCAAGCCATCATCTTAGGTATTTTTGCTAGTTTATCATCAATGCCTGGGATGGGTGGTACTTCAATTGGTAACTACACATTAGGTCGTCCATTAGTTGGTGGACTTGTCTGTGGGATTGTTTTAGGAGACATTAAGCTCGGGATTGCCTGTGGTGTTGCAATGCAACTTGTTTACATTGCTTTAGTTACTCCAGGTGGTACTGTAAGTGCCGATGTTCGGGCTGTTTCTTATATTGGTATCCCTTTAGCAATGGTTGCTATCCACTCACAAGGCTTAAGCGCTACTGGCGCTGATGCCGCAAACCTTGCTAAGTCTATGGGTACGTTGGTTGGTACTGTTGGTACTGTTTTATTCTACGGAACAGCTACTATGAACTTAGTGTGGCAACATATGGGGTGGAAAGACGTTGAAAAAGGAAAATTCCACAAACTTTATTTAGTTGACTGGGCTTATCCTTGGATTTCACACATTTGCTTTTCATTCATTCCTACTTTAATTATGACTAAGCTTGGAGCAACAGCCGTTACAGCATTACGTAACGCATTACCAATGGATGGTATTCCAATGAAGACCTTATTCACTGTTGGAGCTATGCTTCCATGTGTTGGGATTGCAATCTTACTTCGTCAAATTGTTAACACTCCAGTAGACTTTATTCCATTCTTAGTTGGTTTTACTTTAGCTGCTTCACTTAAATTAAACTTAGTTTCAGTTGCTATCGTTTCATTAATTTTCGCACTTCTTACTTATCAACTCGAAATGGCTCGTGCTTCTAAAGTAGTAGCACCAACCACTTCAGATACAAGTGCCGATGACGATGAGGAGGATATTTAAAATGACAGATAGAAAGAAAATTAGCAAAAAGACTTTAAATAAAGCCTTCCACCATTGGTACTACGGTCACTTAACATGTTTCTCACAAGAACACATGCAGACCTTTGGTTATTTAACTTCCATGCTTCCAATTATCGAAGAATTATATGACAAAAAAGATGACCAAAAAGAAGCTATGAAAACCTACACAGCATTCTTCAATACCGAACCACAACTTGGTTCAATTATAGTTGGTATTACTGCCGGACTAGAAGAAGCTAAAGCTAACGGTGATGCTGTTGACGGTGAAACCATCAATGGTATGCGTGCTGGTTTAATGGGACCTATCGCTGGAATTGGTGACTCCTTGATTGTTGGTACTTTAATTCCAATTCTCTTAGGTATTGCACTTGGTATGTCAACTGGTGGTTCACCAGTTGGTGCAATCTTCTACATCATTGTTTGGAACTTAATTGCATACTTTGGTATGCGTTACCTCTTCTTCAGAGGTTATGAAATGGGCGATAAAGCCGTTGAATTTTTAGTTGGTGCACAAGGTAGTGCAATCAGAAAAGCAATCGGCGTTGTTGGTGCAATGGTTGTTGGTGGTGTTGCCGCAACTTGGGTAAACATTTCAACTGCTTTTGAATTGAAAAACGCTTCCGGCAAAACTTTTTTAAGCTTACAAAAACAATTTGATAGCATTTATCCTGGATTATTAACTGTATTATTCATCTTATTATGCTGGTGGTTAATGTCTAAGAAGAAAATTTCTGCAATTAACACAATGCTAATTTTAGTTGTTATCGCATTCGTTGGTGTACTTGTAGGATTCTTCAACCCAGGCCTTAAATACTAATTATATTTTTACTTATAAATATAAACTACATCAAACTTCATAAAAAACATCCAAAAGGCGTCAGCTTCTATGTTGACGTTCTTTTGTTATAAAAGTATCAGCTTTTTTCTTCTTTAATATTGGGAGGATACTATGTCACGTGAACAATTAAAAAAAGGCTATGAAACTGAAATAGCTTATCAAAAACATATGCTTCGTAATTTAAGCTATTATTTTGAACTAGCTATTTTAGTATCAGCTATTGGAATGGTTATGACTTACTACTTTTGGGGTAAAAACTTACCTGTTTTATTATTGGGAATATTTATAATGGTCATCGGTCTGCTTGCAATGCTAATATTGGCAACAGGTGCAATCCGTGGTAGAAAGAACTTAAATTTAGTTATTGCAGATTATAAAAAGAAAATAAAGACAGCTACAACTAAAGAATAAGAGGTTAGGAAAAATCCTAACCTCTTATTTTTTATATGCCATATCTATAATCATCTGCTTTTGTTCTGGATAGAGCTTAATTAATTCAGCTTGGCTAAATAATTCAAAGTCTTGATAATCAAATCCTGGTGCCACCATACAACTAACCAGAGCGAATTCACCTGCAGCTAACTCTGAACCAAAAATAACACCGGCAGGCACATCAAACGATAATTGCTCACCATTAGCCAAATCTTTGCCCAACTTAACCAACTGATAATGACCATCAGGATATAAGCAATGAATTTTTAAACTAGCTCCATCATGGTAATACCAAACCTCATCATGATTTAACCGGTGTAAATGCGACTTGGTTTCAGGTGTTAGCAAAAAGTAAATTGAAGTAAAGTATTTTCTTTTACCTTCTGCCAACTCATACTCACCTTTTGCTTGATACACTTCTTTAAAATAACCACCTTCAGGATGTGGAGTTAAATTTAGTTTTTCAATGTATTCTTTTGCATCCATATTTTCACCTATTTCTTTCGATTAATTAACTTGATGATTAACCCTGCTAACACAGTAATCGCAACTGAATTCAGTAAGGTGCTTGGCAAAGTATGCCCACTTACGCTGTACCAGATTAAACAAGCTAATAAAATAACCAACTCTCCCACCCAAAAAACATGCTTTTTAATGAAATCCATTTTAACTCCTCCAATCGTTATAAAGATATTATATCAAGCTTTTAAAGTATAATTACTCTCCCCTAGTATAATATGAAGATACATCCCTAATTTATTCACGAGTGACTAGAGCACCATATGGTGTTTTTTTCACATATAAAAAATGCACCATATGGTGCATTTTTCTTTGTTAGTAAAATTTTATTTGCCGAAATATGCTTTTAACACTGCAACACTTTCTTCACGTAAAACGCCACTAGTAACAGTAGGCGCATTGTTATAATTTTCAAAAACAATCTTACTGCAGTTTGATCCGTGCTTGCCCATAGTCATTTCTAAATCATCATTGCTTGCCGCATAAACCATTCGGCCTAACTTTGACCAAACCATGGCACCAGAACACATAAAACATGGTTCACAAGATGTATATAAAGTATATTCACTTAAATCAGTAATTCCTGTTGAGGTACAAAAGCGACGAATCAAGCCTGTTTCGGCATGAAAAGTGGGATCATTTGCAGTGAAAATTTGGTTTTCATTTGTAAAAACAACTTCATTATCTTTGACAAGCACTGCTCCAAATGGTTCATTGCCATGTTCTACCGCTTTTTTTGATAATTCAATTGCTTCTTGCATAAATTTTTCGTCGTTCATTATTTAATACCTTTCTTTTATTAATTTATCAAATATAGTATATCTTATGCATTTGCCTTCATTGCAGCTTCAAATTTATTTTGACATGCAAAATAAGTAACAATTGTAATTAATGCAATAAGTGCAAAGACTAAGAAGATATTTTGGAAAGTTACTAGTCCTACATTAGCATGGAAGAAATTAAAGCCATCAAAAGCTTTAGTACTAATTAACTTACCACTAATTGCAACGCCTAATGAGCCGGAAATATTAATTGATAAATCAAACATCCCTGCTCCTCGGCCAATTTCTGATTTAGGAATAACGCCTGTTACAGTATCAAGTAGTGGTGAATACATAATCGTGTTACCAACAAAGTATAGAACAGCTCCAATTGATAAAACGACACTTCCTAGATTAATGAGTAAACCTGCAACTAAAAAGCCAGCAGTCATCATAATCATCCCTAAGATAATAGTCTTTTCTTGGCCTAAAATCTTTAAAAACTTATCTCCTCCAAGGATACCAGCTACAGCACTAGCAATATAAGCAGGTAAGAAAATTGCTGAGACATTTGATAAACTTTGATGATAACCATAGCTAACAATAAAAGTAGTTAAGAAAGTATAAGCAAACTGACCACAGTAAATACCAACTGTAATTAAAATGGCACGTGGGAAACTTCTATTTTGCTTGAAAAATTGTGGAGTAATGAAAGCCTTATTATTCTTGCTAATGTAAACCAAGAAAATAGCCAATAAAACCAAAATTCCAACTAAATATCCCATCGTTAAGCTATTTACAAATAAAATTGATAGAATAATTGTTACGGCAAACATTAATAAGCCCATAAAGTCAACATGTTGCTTAGTCCCACCATTATCATTAGGCGCACAAGTCAAAATGATTGGTAAGAAGAAGATTGCTACTAAAGGTAATAATAAAAGCACTTGCCATGGAACATAAGCTGTAATTAAGCCACCAATTAAAACCCCAGCTGATTGTGCTACTTGGAAGCATCCTGTGTAGTAAGCAAAGTAACGCACTTTTGCCTTTCCTGAAATATACCGTGAAATAATAACGATAACTAATGAACTAATAGTTGCTTGCCCCAATGATTGCAAAGCTCTAGCAATAATAATTGAAACGTAGAAGCTTTGAAAAGCAAAGCCAATAATTGAACCAACACTAATTAAAGTTACTCCAAATAAAAGCAACTTACGCGCTGGAATATAATCTGACAATGTTCCAAAGATAACACTACCCACTCCCATCGCTAAGGTAGTGATAGTTGACTGCATACTAGATAAACTAGCAGTAATTTTAAAACTTTTCGCAATTAAAGGTGAGGCGGTCACAAAGGCTTGGACCATCAAGTTGGTCATAATAAAAAGAACAAAGAGACTTAAAAGTAATTTCTTAATCTTAGGATCAACTGCTTTTTCTACTTTATCCATTGTGGACCTCCTGATTACTTAGTGAACAAACCGTGAATAGTGTTACAAATATCTTGACGAACCTTTTCAGCTTCAATATTGATACATACTTTGACATTTGGATTTGGTTCACGTAATTTTTCCATAACACCAATGGTTCTGCCAGCAGTTTCACCTTCTGTTTCAACAGTCATATGAAGTGGAAGCATTGTGAACCATTCTGGGTGAACTGCAGCACATGTTGCAGAAGGATCATGAAGACTACCACCATGGAGATATGGAGAATACTTATCATAAATATGAATGTAGTAGTCCACAATATCAGCATACTTTTCACCAGCAACAGTCTTGGTATCACGCCATTTTTGAGTATCTTCCAAGCTGATTGGGGTACGCATAGTAACGTCTAAGCCAACCATAATAACTGGAGTACCACTTTCGAATAAAATTTTAGCTGCAAGTGGGTCTTGGTGAATGTTGGCTTCTGCATATGGCGTAACGTTCCCTGTACATGCCAAAGCACCACCCATAATCACCACTTGACCTACTTCATCTTTAAAAGCTGGGTATTTCTTTAAAGTGCGAGCTAAGTCAGTCATTGGTCCCGTAGCAATCACTGTCAGATCCTTACCGTATTTCTTAACGCTATCAATAATAAAATCAACACCATCACCAGTTTCAACTTGACGAGTTGCTGCAGGTACTTCAACTTCACCAATGCCGTTTTGGCCGTGAATATCAGCACTGACTTCTGAAACTTCAAAATCGTCCTTGTCAATTGCGTGTTCATTACCAAGGTAAACAGGGATATCTTTTCTACCTAACATTTCTAGTAATGCTAAGTCATTTTTTACACCTTGCTTAGTGTAAACATTACCGTAAGTTCCGACAATTCCAATTAAGTCCAATTCTTTTGAACCTAAAACATAAGCAAGTGCCATTGCATCATCAATACCTGTATCAATAGATAAGATTACTTTTTTCATTCTTCTTCTCTCCAATTTTCTATTTCTGCTAAAGTTGGCATACCTGTTTGAGCCCCAACTTTTCTAACTGCAAGGGATGCACCTAATCTTGCTGTTTTAATTGCTTCTTCAAGTGGCATTTTTTTAGCTAAGCAATAGCAAAAGATCCCATTGAAAGTATCACCAGCTCCAGTTGTATCAACAGCATGAGTTAAAATTGCTGGAACAGTGACAACTTCACCATTTTCAACATAAGAAACCCCATCTTCACCACGAGTTACAATTAAGCGCGTGCTATGTTTAGCTTGCCATTCAAGCATTGCTGTAAATAGCTCGGCTTTAGAGTGAATTTCTTTACCAGCTAAGCCAGCAAATTCAGTATCATTAGGCGTAATATAATCGGTATTTGTTAAAACCTCTTCTGGTAAGTCTTGATATGGAGCTGGATTTAAGACCGTAATTACACCATGACTCTTCGCAAGCTTTAAACCAGCAGATACTATTTCTAGTGGAATTTCTAACTGGGTTAGGAAAATATCACTATTAGTGATTAACTTTTGATTTTCAGTTAAAACTGTCTCATCACAAAGATTATTAGCGCCTGGTACAACAACAATTGCATTATCACTCGGCAATTTAAAAACAGTCGCAATTCCAGAAAAAGTATTGAGACGCTTAATATGGCTAGTTTCAAGATTTTCTTCTTTTGATAAATATTTTAAAATTTTATCTCCAAAAGTATCTTGTCCAATACATCCAATCATATTTGTTTCAATACCCATCCGAGAAGCCGCTACTGCTTGATTTGCTCCTTTTCCACCAAGTAAGTAGTCTCCATCATTTCCATGGACTGTTTCACCTTTGACGGGAAGTCTATCAGTACTAATCATTAAATCAACATTTAGACTTCCTAAAACGCAAATATTCATAAGTTATCCCTTTCTTTTTGTACATGTATAATTTATCTGTACATCTAAATTAAAACGCTTACAAAAGAAAAAAGCAACAAAAAAAGTATTTCTTTTGCAGAAATACTTTTTAATTATTTATATATAGTTATAAAAATAGCGTCAGTTTTTTATTTATCTTTTTTCTGTTGCATTAATATTAAGAATCGCATTATTAATAGGCATATAAAACTTATTGTGGATTACAGGATATTCTCCATCAATATAAATTTTTTCCTGCAAAAGATAAAACGCATCCGCCTCAGAAATCTTATACCTAACAGAATGAACATTACCCATTTTAGAAAATTCCAATTGAATTTCCGAATGACTAGCTTGTTCATATATTTTATTTTCTAAAAAGTCACTGAGAGCTTCGTTATCATTTAAATCGAGCCCTAATTTGGCAATATTATCTCCAGGCAAAGTTGAAAAACAATAAGCAACAGGTTTCTTTTCGCTTAAATACCAGCGGTCAACAAATACTACGATTCCAGTATCACGGCCTAAAATTTCGTTAGTATACTTAGTTGCAGGTTCAATTCGATAATTTAATTCAATGCCAGTAATTTTGTTCATTAGACATTTCTGAACTGGATTAGAAACGATTTCTAGTCCCTTCGACCAATCAGCTGGATTAAAGATTACAAAGTTGCCTTTTCCCTTAATTGTTTTGATAATTCCATCATCTTGAAGAAATGCCAAAGCTTGCCTTAAAGTCATTCGCGAAACATTCATTTCTTTTGCAAGCTCCATTTCTCCTGGAAGTTGTGAATTTAATGGATATATTCCTGTTTTGATTTTTTCATAGATATCTTCATAAACTTTGACATAACGAAGTTTTCGCTTTAAATCAAGATTTCGTTGCTTTTGAGAATACATTATTTGCCCTTCTTTTTTGTGGTAAGTTCATTTTACAATATTTTCTATGCTAAGTCTTAATCTATGAAGCGCAGCTTATAATAATTAGACATGTTTATATATATTGGACATATTTTGCCATACGTGCTAAGCTATCTTTAAAAATGTTAGCGTTTTCAAGGAGGAAATTATGACAGCTTTCGCACGTCCAGATAACTATGATGATTTAAGAGCGCTTTTTAAAAAAGGCGATGATGAAAGAGATAAAGATTTACCTACGCATATTCCTGAAGTTGAAAGAATCGATAATCTTTCATATGGTCCTGATTCTAAATGGAATTTATTAGATATTTATTTACCTAGTCAGCGTAGTGGCAAGGTACCCACTATCATTTCAGTTCACGGTGGAGGATGGGTTTATGGTACTAAAGAAACGTATCAATTCTACTGTATGTCTTTAGCAAAAGAAGGTTTTGGGGTAGTTAATTTTAACTATCGCTTAGGTCCCGAAGTTGCGTTTCCTGGTATCATAGATGATATTGACTTATTAATGCACTGGCTTGAAAAAAATGCTGGTAATTATCAATTAGACTTAAGTAACACCTTTATGATTGGTGATAGTGCTGGAGCTCAAATGGCTGCTCAATATTTAACTATCATGACTAATGACACATATCGCCAAAAGTTTGGCTATAATGAAGTTAATTTCAAAATTAAAGCAGCAGCATTGAATTGTGGAGCATACTTTATTAACTATCCTGACGTTTTAGATGGATCAATGAGAGGTTATTTCACAGAGGAAGTTATGCACAAATACGATGAAATTTTGCATACTGAAAACTTTATTACGCAAGATTTTCCAAAGACTTATTTAGTCACATCAAATCAGGATTTTTTGCGTGACTGTACCGTTCGCTTTGATGGCTTTTTAACTGGTAAGGAAATAGCACATGAATTCCATACATATGGTGATGAAGATAATCCTAAACCACATGACTTCCATTGCAATATTAAGGATAATGTAGCCCAAAATTGTAATCACTTGGAAATGGAATGGTTTAAGCAGTTTATTTAAATTTTTTAGTAGTTATTTTCTAAAACAAAAAATAGCGAGTTCCAACCTTGGGATTCGCTATTTTTATACAATATCATCTTTCTTAGCTTCTAAGGCCAACTTCCACCCAGTAGTAAAATGATTTTCTCGCAAGCGTCTAATGGCATCATAGTCACTTTCTAAGCTGTCAATTGCATCTTGCAGTCTCTTATTAGCTTTTCTAATATCATTTAATTCCGGATCATTCACAACCCCGCGCAAATGTACTTGAGCTGCTAAATAACGTCTACGCTGTTCAAATTCTTCTTTCAAAGAACGTAAACTAGCATCATATCGAACTAATTTTTTATTTAAATTTTCAACTTCTTTATTCAACTTCATGAATAAATCATAAGGCATATCTGATTTAATCCGATTGCATTCACTACAAGATAAAATTAAATTATCTAATTCATTATTATGCGACAAGGAAACGGGATCCTTATGATCCACACTGCGGCCAGGTCGCCCACAATATTGGCAAATATATTTATATTTTGCACGAATTCTTTCACGATTAATATAATCAACTTCATTAAGTTGAAAATTAACCTTTAAGCCGAGCCCCACAAGATTTTTACTAAATTCAGTCCCTGCTTGGGGAACAAAATCAAGTTGGCCATCTTCACTTTTTATGATTGCTTTGTTTAATTCACTACGCGCTATTTGCCCGCTAGCTACTTCATTACTATCAAAGTCTTGCACAAAAGCTTCATAAGCCTTTCTTTGTTTTTGACTTTTGACAATAAAATTATGGCTGCCTTCACCACTTTGACCAACATAACTATATAAAAGCGCCTGTGCAAAAGTTGCAATTACATCATTTGCATAATCTTCAGCCGATAAACCCCGCTCAAGACAAATATCACAAATACTTCGTAATTTGGGATTAATTAACCCTTTTTCTTTAAAATGAAAAGAAGCTAAACGTAGTCCACAACTTTCACACTGAAACCTCACTAGTTTTCCTCCACCAAAATGTTAAAAGCGATTTTTTGCATCTTTACTGCACCAGCAAAATCGCCTTTAAATAAATCAGGCAAAATCTTTTTGATGAAGTATTTAACACATGCTAAATCGTCAAATTCTTTAATCGTTTCTAAGCTTTCTTTGAACATTTGCATATAAACTGGATTAGGATTTCCTAATTCAATTTCGCCATATGCTTCATACATTAAATCTAGCTTATCACAAACTGAGAGGATTTTACCTTCTAAAGTATCATCTTTTGCTTCACTTAAACGATTACGGTAGATTTCTTGAAACTCTGCTGGAATTTCATGTTTAATGAATTCATTAGTCATTGCTTCTTCAACATCGCCAACTAATTTACGCATTTGCGGTGTTGCGTATTTAACTGGAGTCTTAATGTCCCCAATAAAACGTTCAGTATAGTCATGGTTTAAACTCTTTTCATAAAGGGCCTTCCAATTGACTTCTTGATCACCATAAACTTCTTCAATATCTCCCATCATTTGGGCAAACTCAGCTGTTCTAAAGCAGTGTGCAGCAACTGAATGATGTTGATATTTGAAATAACCCGGCGCTCTGTCAATTGACTCCAAACTTGATAACCCTTGTAAATATGCGTGTAAACCCATTATTTATAATTCCTCCCTTTCTTAAAATTGACTAAAAATTTTTACTATCATACCAAAATCAAAAATCAAATGCAAATATGTGAAACTAAAAATCTATAAAAAAAGACCACTAGAATCAATATTCTAGTAGCCTTCATTAAAATTCTTACTTGTTTTCGTCCTTAGCAGCCTTGTTAAGGTATGCTACAACTGCTGCTGCGTGAGCAACACGCTTCTTTGAGTTAGCAGCGTTACGAGGACGACGGTGTGGGTTAATCCCAGTATGAATGTTTCTTGACATGTCTATTCTTCCTTTCAGATTTTCGAAAATCTATATAATTTTAACATATATAAGATTAAGATTTCAAGTTTACTCAAAATAACCTACTGAAATATTCCTTAACCTGTTCTCTCACCTTAGTGCTAGTCAAAAAATTAGCTCCCAAAATTATGATAATACCAACTAAAAGGAAGATTGCTAAATTCATAATTGCCCTCGATTCTGATAAACAACTATATCTTTATTATATCGCTTATACCAAAATCGGAGCAATTAATCATACTTAGTAAAATACTTGTAATATTCATTTAGACCAATTAACAAGTCTTACCATTTTTTACTTCTTCAGCAGTTAATTCATGTGGTGTGTATTCACGTACAGCAACAGCTCCATCAATTACGCCACTATTATCATATAAGCTTATAACGGCGTTACGAGCGTTCAATAGCAGACCATCTGTTAAAAATCCTAATTCATTATTAGAAGTATACATTTCTAGCCCAGCATTATTTTCCATAACTACTGGATATTCTGGATCCTTTTGATCAGTTACAATTAATTGAAAATCCGCCCCGATTGTACAAGTACCACCAAGTGTTGAATACTTATTTGAACCATCATCTAATGTCAAAATAACGACTTGACCAGGCTTCACATGCTTTTTTATTAATTCTTTTGCTTCATCTTTAATGGTAATTTGAATAGTCTTATCAGTCATAAACAAACCTCCTGATATTCATTAACTATATCTTCTTATAATCTATAGTGTACCTTTTTATCCCCCAATTCAATTTTTTTGCTTACTATTAGGAAATAAATTGCTTAAAGATATTGCACACTTAGCAAAAAAGGCTCACAATAAAACTTGGTGATTTTTAGGCGATTAGCATGAGGGGGACCACAGATGACCGTCTTGAAAAATATTTTTAAAGATCGCATATTTCAAATTTCTCTGGTGATTACAATCATCAGCTTATTTTTTGCGCGTCCAAGAATAGCTGATATTAATTTTCACACGCTTTATTCTGTTACTGCGATGCTTTGTTTAATTCAAATTTATGCTTATTTACATGTTTTAGATATTTTAGCATATAAATTAACTAGTTTAGCTGATAATACACGTAAGTTGACCTTACTTTTTACATTATTATCAGTTCTTTCGGGTATGTTTTTAGGTAACGACATTACGGTCTTAACTCTCATTCCCCTCTATTTAAATATTGCAAAAAAATATCAACTACCTCAAATTTATCCTGCTACCTTAATCGGTATGGGGGCAAATATTGGAGCAGCTTTTACTCCATGGGGAAATCCACACAATATCTTCATTGTTAGCAATTATAATGTGCCTGCTGATGTCTTTTTTGCATGGTCAACACCTTATTTGATTGTTTCTTTAGTGATTTTAATTGCAACTTGCTTTTTCTTACCTAAAGACCATATTCCAGTTAACCAAACTGAAAATATTCATGTTAACTGGAGAATGACCATTTTAACAACTGCTGTCTTCATTTTTTTCTTTTTTGGTGTATTTTCAATTGTTCCTATTTACTATCCGATGATTGCTGCACTTTTATTGGCTCTTTTAATTAATCCTCGGATTTATCTTAAAATTGATTATGCCCTTTTGTTAACATTCACTTTATTCTTTATCTTTATTAGTGATATCCAACAAATTCCACTAATTGTTGGTTTAATCCATATGACTGTTTACTCAGAAGGATCAACTTACCTTACATCAATCATTTCAAGTCAATTTATCAGCAATGTACCATCAACTATTTTAGTTGGGAAGTTTACAAATTTTGCTAAGGCACTATTGCTTGGATCAAACATTGGTGGCTTTGGATCAGTTGTTGGCTCTATGGCCAATATGTTAGTTTTAAAAACATTCAATCAACATGCCAGCGCAAGTAAAAGCAAATTCTTTAAGCATTGGACCATTTTACAATTTTCTGGTTTGGCAATTTTAACAATTGTTGGTTGGTTAATTATTTATTTCAATATTTAATTTAAAGAAGACATAATTGTCTTCTTTTTTCTTGTAAAAAAAATCCTATTCTATACAATTATCTTAAGGACTAAATTAGTTAATTAAGGAGAAATTACTATGACTATTTGGATTATTTTAGCAATTGTAATTATCTTGGCAATTGTTTATATTACAACTTATAACGGCTTACAGAATGCCAAAGTTTACACTGAAGAATCATGGAGTCAAATCGATGTACAATTAAAACGAAGAAATGATTTAATTCCTAATTTGGTAGAAACTGTTAAAGGTTATGCCGCTCATGAAAAAGAAACTTTAAGTCAAATCGTTGAATTAAGAAACCAATTAACTCAAGTTCCAGCAGATGATCACGAAGAAAAGATGAAAGTTTCTAATCAAATTACCGATTCTTTAAAGACTATCTTTGCTTTAAGCGAAGCTTATCCTGATTTAAAGGCAAATCAAGAATTTGGCAAATTAATGGAAGAACTTACTAATACCGAAAACAAGATTGCATATTCACGTCAACTTTACAACTCAAGTGCTGCTCTTTATGACAGAAAACTATTAACTTTCCCTTCAAATATTGTCGCTAACATCCATCATTTCACTAAGGTTGAATATCTAGTAACCCCAGAAGCTGAAAAGGAAGCTCCTAAAGTTTCATTTAAGGACTAATCTATGCTATTTGAGCAAATATCAAAAAACAAACGCAAAACTGTCTTAATTTTAACGATTTTCGTTTTAATATTGGCATTAGTTGGGGCAGCTGTAGGTTACTTCGTTGCCAGCAGTATGGTAACAGGGATAATTATTGCTCTAATTGGAACAGGTATTTATTTAGCAATTGTTTTACATGATCCTGCACAACTAGTCATGAGCATGAATAATGCAGAAGAAATTCATGAACAAGACAATCCAGAACTTTGGCACATAGTTGAAGATATGGCGATGGTGGCACGTGTTCCAATGCCTCGCGTTTACATTATTGATGATGATAGTCCCAATGCCTTTGCGACAGGACGAGATCCAGAACATGCTAGTGTTGCTGTGACTCATGGTTTACTTGAAATGATGAATCGTGAAGAGCTTGAAGGAGTCCTAGGTCACGAACTCTCTCACGTCCGCAATTATGATATCTTGGTATCAACTATTGCGATTGCAATGTTAACAGTTATTACATTATTAACCGACTTTACCTCCCGCTATTTATTCTGGTTTGGGGGAAGTAGGCGTGAACGCGATGATGACGATAATGACAACAAGAACTTAGAAATTTTAAAGGTGGTACTCTTCGTAATTACTATTTTGCTAGCACCTTTAGCTGCAACTTTAATCAATTTGGCATTATCACGAAATCGAGAATATTTAGCTGATGCTGGAAGTGTTGAATTAACTAGAAATCCTCATGGTTTAATTTCAGCTTTAAAAAAGATTGAAAGCAGTCAACCAATGGAAAATGTTAGTTCTAGTAGCCGGGCTCTTTATATTGAAGACCCTGTAAAGAAAGAACATGGTAGTTTATTTGACACTCACCCACCTACAAGTGAACGAATCAAGCGTCTTGAAAACATGTAAAAAGCGAATCCAGTTGGATTCGCTTTTTTATGTACTATTTTATTAACTTACTCCCAAGGCAAATTTAGCATAATCTGACATCCGTTCTTTAGTCCATCTAGGCTCCGTCCTAAATTCAACGTCAACGTTTTTAACTTCAGGAACCTTTACTAGTACTTCTTTAATCATTTTTGCTAAAACAAACTCTAATGGGCAGCCTAAAATTTCTAATGTTAATTCAACTAAACAAATACCATCTTCGTCTAAATCAATACTATAGACAAATCCCATATTAACGATATCTATTCCTAATTCAGGATCCACAACAGTTGCTAGTTGTTTGATAATTTCATCTTTAATAACTTCTGGTGTTCTCATTTTTCACCGCTATGCATCTTTACCAAAAATCTTAGCCTTAATTGCTTGACCGGTAGGAGTTCCGGCTAAACCGCCAATCCCAGTTTCACGTAAAGCTGCTGGCATTGATTTTCCTACCTTATCAAGGGCCATAATACATTCATCTGCTGGAATTACACTTGCACATCCTGCTAAAGCCAAATCAGCAGAAACTAATGCATTCGCTGCTCCAATGGCGTTACGCTTAACACAAGGAACTTCTACTAACCCAGCAATCGGATCACAAACTAAGCCTAATAAATTACTAATTGCAATTGATAAAGCTTCGGCACATTGCTGCGGTGTTCCACCAGCTGCTTCAACTGCCGCCGCTGCTCCCATTGCAGAAGCACTTCCCACTTCTGCCTGACAACCTCCAGTTGCCCCAGCGATTCCTGCGTGATTAGCAATTACCAAACCAAAACCTGCAGCTGTAAATAAAAAACGTACTAAAGCATCTTCATCTAAATTAAGTCGCTTTTCTAACGAAGCAATTACACCTGGTAAAGTTCCAGAAGAACCAGCTGTTGGCGTAGCACAAATAATCCCTAAGGCAGCATTAACTTCATTAGTTGCCATTGCTGCTTGAACAGCCCCCATCATAGTATCGCCTGACAAGGTCCTGTGCGTTTGCCGATATTTTGCAACTTTTACAGCTTCACCACCCGTTAAGCCAGTTGAAGAAAGTACTCCTTTACCAGATTCACCTCTTTTTACAGCATTTTGCATGGTTTGCAGATTAAAGCGCATTTTTTTCCAAATTTCTTCCCGACTCAAACCAGAAGTTTTGATTTCTTCTTCAATTATTAATTCTGAAATGGGCTTACCAGTATTGTTAGCTGCTTCAACAATTTCTTTAACACTATCAAACATAATTTTTCCTACTTCAAATAAATAATACCCTTAAACTTTTCTTGTAGTTCTGAAAAGCGTTTAGGTGATAAATATTTAGCAATATCAAATTCAAATAATTCACTATCACCTATCGGCCATTTTTGGACCTTTTGTAAACTTGCTTCTTGTTCTAATATCTCATTTAATTCATTAACCAGTGGATTATTTTTTCCATGAACTAAATATAAAATCATTGGCAAGGGGCCTGTTAAGTTCATCTTATTACCTTGAAATTCAATTAATCGAATTTCAATTATTCCACCACCAATTGAACAACCACCAACTGTAATTTGCTTCTCATCATCTGACATAGAGATAATTGCAGTATTAGGGTGATTAATCGGACTTGGTCCATCTTCTTCAACAAAACGCAATTTAATACCTGCTTCAGCTAATAATTTAGGAGCATTGAGTATTCGCTCATCATCTGGAGTCATACCTAATAATCCACCTGCAATAGCAAAATCAGTTCCGTGACCACGATGCGTTTTAGCAAAAGATTCATAATAATGAACTACTACTTTTTTAGGAGTTTTTTGAAAAATTAAGCGCGCAGCATTTCCAATTGCAACTGCTCCAGCTGTGTGCGAGCTTGAAGGGCCTACCATAACTGGCCCAATGATATCAAAAACACTGCGATAGTTTGCCATACCTTTTCTCCTTTAGATACTTTACTATTTTAAGTGTAAATATATTTAGGAAAAAAATGAAGCAATATAGGAAATTTATAACTTTTATATTACAACCAAGAAAAACCATATTCCGAAATCTTATCGAAATATGGTTTTTCCTTTTTCATTATTGTTGACTACTATTTTTGGACTAGTAAACAGCGTTAAAAGGCGCCTCCACCACTTCCACCACCAAAGCCACCAGATGAACCACTTGAAAAACCACCTGATGAGCCTGAATCAGAACTAATACTTGAGCCTGCATTAAAAGCAGAAGTAAAACTATGTTCAAAATTATTGCTACTACTATTATTTAAATATAGAGCTTGATAAACAACTAAATCACTAGTTGCTAATTCACTTTCGCTAAATTCCAATCGGAGTTGTTTTAAAACTTTCTCAGATAGACCTAATGCTACTGCATAAGGCATAATATCTTCCCAAAGAATAAGCTCGCCAATATCTCTCATTTTAAAATTACCAATATTTTCAAGCATCTTCTTAAAACTACGTACTTGGTTTGTAATTTCGGCACCTTTTTCTGTATAAATGCCTAACCGACTAGCAGCTACCAACCACGAAATACCATTTAAAATTGCTAAAATAATTGCTAATACTAATAATTGCCATGAAATTATACTTAACATACATGATAAGAAAATAATTATTGCATTGATAGCAACCAATATTCCAGCTAAAGCTACTATATTTTGCTTCTTTTCTCGGATTTTATTTGAGAAATAATTTCTTTGATAAGCTTGCTTGTAATATTGATTTCTCCAAGCTTGATACTTCTCACTTAATTCTTTAGGATCATCAAATTTCTTTAATTCATATGTAGAAAAACTTGCACCGTTTCCTACTTCATCAAATAAAAATCTTAATAGTGGTTGCTGACTTAAAGCAGTTTGATCTTTCAAAAAAATTCGATAGCTCGACTTTTTTATAATCTTGCCAATTTTTTCTTCTCTAATTTCTAACTTATGCTTTCCGGTCAATTCAGTAATTAAAGCCATCAATGCTTGAGTATCTGGCTTGGAAGTATTATCAAGAATTTGAGCCATAATAGGACTTACTTCAGGAATTTCATAACTATGAGCCAAGGCAGACATTTTCTTAGGTTTTGATCCTTGTTTCTTTACGAATAAACTAGCAATTATCGCCAAAATAGAAACAATGATGCTAAAAATTAAAATATATCCCGCTCTTTTTCTTCTTCGGTTAGCTTCTTCTGCAAGTTGTTTTTCTTGTTTTAAAATAAATTGCTTACGCTTTTCATTTGAGACATTTTTATTATCTGCAGTAACACTTGTTGGAAAAATTGCATGGACCTCAATTCCAGTATTTCCAGCTACATTATCAGCAGTCATAATGATTCGTCCCTTATCTGGCAATACTTGAATACGACCTGATAAGTCACCGTGTGCCCAAGCTTTTAACATCGAGACCTTACTTGGAAATACAACCTCAGCTTCAACATGATCTAAATCAGTTTCCCAACCATTACCAATAATTTTAAAATTAAGCTCAGCTGTATCCTGCCAATTTTTTATAGCATTTGTTATCTTGTAACGATATACAATTGTAAAACGATTACCTGCTTTTACTTTGTGAAATACTTTAAATTGATAGCCGTTTTTATAACTAAGTTGATAAGTATCATTGCTTCCACTGGAATTATTAATTATTGTCTTTGTTACACCTTGATTGATTATCTTTACTTGAGGATTAAGCAACTTTTGATTTTTTAACAAATTCTGCCGATAATAAACCCCACGAGCAGAACTATCAAACTTATAAGTAATCTTTCGTTCAATTGTTAAACTGCCATCAGCTTGAATATGACTTGCTACTTTTACATTAGTAATATCATAACTAGGACTATCTGCTAATACTCTTTGTCCCGTTATAGAAAACAAAAGCGTTATAACACCCAACATCAATAAAAGATTGATAATTTTTTTCATTCTTATACCTTATTAGCCCTATTTCAAGTTAATATTTGCCTGTCTAAATAATTCTTCTCTCATCAATGCCGGAGTAGTACCATAATATTCACTAAATTTTTTATAAAAGAATGACTTACTTGAATATCCTACTCGGCTAATAATTTCTTTCAATGACAAATTAGGCTGTGCCAATAACTCACGCGCTTCCTGCATTCTTCGTTCATCAACATGTTCAACAAAACTTTTACCAGTTTTTTGTTTAACTAAATTAGAGAAATAATTTTGATTAAATCCAAAATATTCCGCTGCTTCTGCTAATTTAATATCAGCAAAGTGCAAATCTATATACCTATCTAGGTCACTACCTATAAAATTGACCTTTTTAGTCTTTCCTGCCGTGCGATTAAATGTTTGCATTCTAAGTGATAAAGCAAGTAATTGACTAAAAGTTCCAGCCATCATTGGCGCCATAAATAAGTCACCATTTAAATATTCGTTGATAATATTTTCAATCAACTGGCTTTGTTTCATCAATCGACTGGTCTTAATAAAAAGATAGCCTTCTTCAGCTAATAAATTTTTAACTGTCACTAAAATTTCATTTTCTTTATCATCTAAACTTAGATAATTTTGAAGTTCTTTTTCAAAATTATAAATCGCTTTAACACACATCTTAACAACTACTGTTTCGGAAGTTTGCTCTTTAATTTCAAACGCTTGTCCTGCTTTAATCAGAACTAAATTTCCAGCTGTTAAATCAAGTATTTGATTATGGAATTTAATAGAACATGTCCCATTTTCTACAAAAAGCCATTCTTCTTGTGAATGATAGCGGTGAATACCGCCATTATGATTTTCAACATAAATGGCAAAATCTTTTTGATCTTTATTTTTGGAGTCTAATTTTAAATCATTAGTATTTTGTTTAGTATTTTTAATAACTCCCTTTAAGTATTGGTCTAATGTAAAAATTGCCACTTAAATCACCGCCTTAATATCATTATACAATTAATGGTTTCTTATTTGCTGATGGAATGCTTTTCTTTTTGCCGAGCGTAATATCCAATAAAGAATGAAGCAATAATTAATATTGTTGCGACAATCATAATATTGTGAATTCCACTATAAAGAATCTGCCTCATTTGTGGTAATAATGCTTGTGGCAATAACTTACTTGTTTCAGCATCAGATAAATGATTGAGCATATTTATCGTTATACTACCTCTACTTTCCCTAACACCTTTAAAAAGTGAGGCATTCATAATCAACCCAAAAACACTAGCCGCCACGGCAGAAGCAATCATTCTAATCAAAAATGAAAACGAAGTTGCTACTGGGACATCTTGTTTCTCAACATCTTGTTGGACCTTAACTTGTAATTCATTAAAGACAATCCCATTACCAACACCTTGAAACATCCCCGCTAAAATAATTAAAAAATAAGGCATTGTAATAGGTCCAAACATCATTATGAAATAACCTATTAGCAGTGAACCAATCCCAATTAATACCACTTGACCTGCCGACCAATGTTCTCGCATTTTAGCAACTGATAAAGAAGCGCATAAATCAGTAAATGCACCCGGAATTTGTGTAGCTCCACCAATAAAGGCACTAGTAGCTAGTAATCCTTGAGCCCACATTGGTGCATAAACACTAAATGCCATCATTGCTGCCCAAATTAAAACAAACAAAGCAAAATCAATATTTAAATCTGAGTTTTTAAATAAACGTCCTGGAATAACTGGATCTTCAGCTCTTTTTTCAATAATGATTAACATTCCAAAGAATATCAAAGCTGCCGCAAATAATATTAATAAAGTACCAAGTTGTGTTTCACCAATTAAATCCACACCAATTAACATAATAATTAAACCCAAAGTTAAAGTGATTGCTCCACCTAAATCAACCTTTTTCTTTGGTCGCTCAACTTTTTCATCGATAAAGTAGATTTGCACAAGAATAATTGATATCAAAGCAACTGGAATATTAAGGTAAAATACCCAGCGCCACGACAAAGTATCAACTATCCAGCCCCCTAGCATCGGTCCCATGATGGTTGCTGAAGAATAAAAAGCACTAACTAAACCCAGAGTTCTCATTCTTTTAGCTGGATTAGGATACAAGTCTGAATAAATAATATAAGGAATCGAAACCATTCCCCCATTTCCTAATCCACAAATTAATCTCGCCAGCAACAAGATAAACATATTAGGAGCCATCCCTTGAAATAATGCTCCTAATAAAAAAGTTAATGCCGCTAGCTGATACGCTAGCTTATTACTAGTACGTTCACCTAGCTTACTCCATAATGGCGTTGCAACAGCTGTTCCTAATAAAAATACACTAACCATCCACCCCATATATTCAATCCCTTTAAGATCTGCAATAATTCTAGGAAGGGCGGTATTAATAATTGTATTGTCTAATCCAGACATTGCATTAGATAGTAACAAAGCCATCGTAACAATAGTTATTCTCTTTTTATTCATACTTGCTCTCTTTTCAACTTATTTTAATTAACTATACAACGTCTGAAAGCAATTGAATAGACAATGACAGCGTTTTTATATATAATCAAGACGTTTAGGGGTGCCGTTAGGCTGAGATGATACCCATTGAACCTGGTCTAGGTAATGCTAGTGAAGGGAAAATGACTTTTGATTACTTAATGCCACCTCATGAAAGGTGGTTTTATTTTGACTTCGATTATGTTATCTCATGTAAATTTTGCTTACGATAAGCAATCCATTATCCAAAATTTATCTATTAACTTTGCACCTGGTAAAATTCATCTCTTAATTGGAGAAAATGGTGCTGGTAAATCTACTTTACTTAAAATCATGGCCGGTTTATTACCAAAATTCGGTGGCAAGCTAACTGGTAAAATTTCAATTGATGCAAAAACAAATATGATGTTCCAAGATCCAGAACTTCAATTTGCTTTACCTACTGCTTATAATGAATTAATTTTCACGATGGAAAATCTAAAAGTTTCACGTGAAACTTATAAAGATAAAATAAACCATGTAGCTAAATTTACTGGAATTAGTCACTTATTAAAGCAACCAATTGCTCAACTCTCTGGCGGAGAAAAACAAAAAGTTGCTTTAGCTATTTTATTGGCTATGGATAGCGACTTACTTTTACTTGATGAACCATTTGCAAATTGTGATTTAGCTAGTAGAAGAAATATTTTAATTAAACTAAAACAATTAGTTAAAGCTGGTAAAACTGTGATTATTGTTGACCATGATTTACCAGATTATGAAACTCTAGCAGACGAAATTTGGCTGTTTAAAGACAAACAACTCCATCCGCTAACTAATGAGGAAAGAACCAAGCTATTTAAGCAACTAAAACAACCTTATAAGGTTAAATTTTCCTTACCTCAAAATCAAAAATCAATCTTTAACTTTTCAAATACAGTTATCAAGCAACACCTCCCTTTGATTGAAGTTTCCACGCAAAAAATTTATCAAGGGAAGATTACCTTGCTTACCGGCGAAAATGGAGCTGGCAAAACAACTTTATTTAAAACTTTAACTAAAATGCATCCCTATTATGGAAATCTAACTTATAAATCAAAAGAAATAAAAGGCTGGCACCTAAAACCTTATCTGGCGAGTGTTGCTCAAGTTTTTCAAGAAGCTAACAATCAATTCTTAGAAATCACTGTCCAAGAGGAATTAACACTAAGCCAAAAAAAGCAAGTAAATCCATATTTTACAAAAGAGAAATTAGCTAAAAGCTTAGAAAAATTAAGTCTAAACAAGCTGTTAGATCATAGCGTTTATACCTTATCTGGAGGTCAAAAAAAGAAACTCCAAATCTTATTAATGCTATTAAATAATCATGATGTATTACTACTAGATGAACCACTTGCTGGTCTTGATACAGCTTCAAGACAAATAATCATTAACCTGCTATCTGATATTCAAAAGCAAACTAATCAGACTTTTATTATCATCAGTCACCAAATTTGCGAACTTACACCAATTTGTGACTACCATTTAGTTCTAGCTAAAAAAGGCTTAACTTATGTTCAAAACGGAGGAGAAAATCTTGAATCCTAGTTTTAAATTTCTACTTTTATTAATCATTGCATTAGTTATATCCGCAACCAATTCTGTTGAACTGAACCTGATTGTTATCTTTGCCTGTTTTATCTATTTAATTAAATACCATTTAAAGCTAACGCAATTTTTCAAACTTTTACTTTATCCGGCCTTGGCAGCAATTTGCGCTTTCGTTACGATTGCTTACTTTAGTAAGAACTCAGTCTATGATGCCACAAGCTTAGCTAGCCGCATCTATGTCTATGTTTTTACTGGAGCATGTCTAACTTTAACAACTGATATGACCACTCTTGCCAGATCTTTTGAACAAAATCTCCATCTACCTGCCAAATTTGCTTATGGTTTTTTAGCCGCCGTCAACATTTTGCCTAAGATGAAACGACAAATTAAACAAATTAGATATGCAGGATTAATGCGGCAAACTCCACTTTCACTTTTTTCACCCAGACTCTATTTCAAAGCATTACTTGCGGCTTTAGCCAATTCAGAGTTACTTGCTCAAGCGATGACTTCTCATGGCTTTAACGAAGATAAAAAAAGAAGCGTCTTGCAAGTTGTGCAAGTCCGCTTCAGTGATTACCTCTGGTTCGGAGGGATTTTAGTGATTTTTATTGTATTAGTGTTTTTTAGTTATTTTCTTTAATCTACTAAATCAGAGAATTTCACTCCAGCATATTTCTTAGCTAGTTCAGGAGTCTTAAAAAAATACACACCGTTCTGATAATGGCCCATGAACCCAGACAATTACCTGATTTCCATCTTCATTATGCAGACGATAATTAAAGCTATCTGTACCTGATAAAAGCCAGTGAACTAAACTTATAACTTTATCCCCTTTATAATATACAAGCTTTGTATCGTACCAAGATTGAATATCGGACGGAAAATCTTTCACTCTTGGGTCATCTGAAGCAACTTGAAAATTAGGATCTTTTATAAATAGTAAATCTTCATTAATTGTATGTTCTGATATCCTTAAATCTATTATTTTTCCATTTTCCAGTGCCATATACCATGTTCCTTGAAACTCTTTAGGTACATCAAAAGAGCCTATTTTTCCATAATTAGTTTCTATATCATCACTCGAAGATGATTCAGAAATAGTTTCTTCAACATTTTCTGCCTTATAAACAGAACTGATTTCATATTGTTGCTTAGAGCTCTGACTATTTGTATGTTTATTTACTTTTAAGTTTCTTACATTTTCAGACTTAGTTTCATTATTCAGTCTAAAGAGCATAAAGCATAAAAATATAACTGTTACTATACAAAGTAGATATACTCCAACTTTATCATTAATATCCCTACTTTTTAATTATTAAATATAAAAACTATAAAAGATTTCTCCTTTTGGAGTTTATTTCATATTTTGGTGGATTATTGCTTTGATGTCTGAGTCACTTAAACTGAAGTTTGAACTCACAGAATCTTTGATTGCCGAAAATATTTCCTCCTCACTCATTTGAGCTTTACTCCGTTTAAAAAAGTTGACAAAAGATTGTACCGTATTCTTGTCGCCTTTTTCGCGACCTCTCTTTTCAGCTATTGCTGTTTCTTCTT
The DNA here is from genome assembly GCF_055362665.1 of Lactobacillus fornicalis. Lineage (NCBI taxonomy): Bacteria > Bacillati > Bacillota > Bacilli > Lactobacillales > Lactobacillaceae > Lactobacillus > Lactobacillus fornicalis. The sequence continues at coordinate 71,366 of NZ_JBLTIM010000013.1, read as the reverse complement.
TCATACGTAATTCTGCTGTTCTCATAAGATTTCTCCTTTTCGGATCATCATTGTATTCTTGGATTTTGTTCTGAATCTCTTTAAAGATTCCTTTTGATTCTATTTTATCATCGTTCATTAATCTTTGGAGATTTAACAAATCGACATCTTCACTGCCACTCCCTTTAGAGTTAATGATAATATTTTCGGCATTGTTCTTTAGCTGAATACTTTTATCTTCGTCATCTTACAAGTGAAAACTATAGCGTAATTTCCCTTTACCGAACGGGTCAAATGCACAAAGAAAAATTAGATAAGTTCTAGACAGCGAAGTATATGGTTCTCCCCGGTCCAAGGTATCCCTGTCCATCGACGATTGATAGTACCTCATTCGTGGCCCAATATCATGGTTGTTATTAACTTGCATTTCACAATCGTATAAGTTACCAGATTGGTCTTTAACCGCAATGTCTAAGCGAACGGACTTGCTTCTCTTATCACTTTTAGTCCCTAACTCTTTTTGCGCATCGATACTCTCAACTGAAACAACATTCACATCAGGTAGTGCCGCTTGAATAATCGCCTTACAAAATCGCTTATTTTGCATAATACTGCCAAAGATCTCATCATTTGTAAAGCCATAGTACTTATTATCTTCTAGCATTCATCTTCCTCCTATATTTTTGCGTACAAAATAAAATACGAAAAAACAGAGGATTTTATTCATGTAAATCAAAATAGCGGCGAGATTCATCTCAACCGCTATTTTTGACTCTATAATTTTTCTGTTGATAGTTTATTTAAGCTTTAGCTAATTCTACTACTTGAGTAAATTTGGCCTTTTCTTTTTCAGAAACTTTATGAGCAACTTCGATTACCGTACCTGGGAAATCTTCTAAAATAGTTTGATGAATCTTTTCAGATAAGTCTTGATCTAAAGCACTAGTAGCTTCATCAGCAATCAAAATTGGCCGATTGGCTATAATTGCCCGAGCAATTTCAACCCGTTGATTTTGACCACCAGACAGGTTCTTCCCATTTTTTCCAACTTGGTAATCTAATCCTTTATCTGCAACTAGCTCTTTTAATCCTGCTTTAGTAATTGCATTGTCTAAAACTTCAGCAGAAACTTTTCTTCCTAAAGTTATGTTAAAGCCTAAAGTATCATCTAAAATTATTGGCTTCTGATTAATAAAGCTAAAGTACTGGTGCAATTGATTCCAATTACCATTTTCTTCTTTACCATTAAACAGATAATCACCAGTAGTTAACTTATAATTACCAATTATCACATTTAATAAAGTCGATTTTCCCCAACCTGATGGCGCATCAAGTAAAATTTTTTCACCTGATTTAACATCTAAATTTACGTTAGAGAAAATTTGCTTATCATTAATTTTAATTGCAGCATTTTGGATTTTTAAGTTAGTAAATTTATTTGTAGCTGATTCTGTAGATTCTTCAGTAAGTTCCGGAATTGCTAAAAATTTATTCCAAATTGGATTTGTTGACTTAACATTATTAATATCACCAAAAATACCAACAATAGGATTAATAAAGTTATTTGCTAATTGGGCAATCATCATGATAGTACCCAAAGTTATTTGCCCATTAACTACCAAATATACCCCAATCGCAAAAGGTAATAACATTGAACAAATAAATGCTAAAGTCATAGTTAATTCATTAGCAATCTGTTTAACACTATTGGTCTTTCTAAGGGCTAATTCCATGTTTTTAGCTGCTTTATACAAGCGATGCATCAGTGAAGGTTCAACATCATAAAGCTGAGCCATAGGTGCGATAGTTAAAGAATCATCTACTGTATTAGTATATTTTCGATTTTCTTTTTCCCAGACATCGGAACTTTTTTCAATCATTGGTCCAAAGATATTCTGTAATAATGCTGGAGCAAAGGCAGCAAATAAGAATACTAATGATAAAATCCATGACCCTAATAAAGCTGAAACAAAAGCTGAAATAAATTGAATGGCATTCATGATAATATCTAGTTGTGCTTCAATGCGATTAGTTTCAAGTTGCTTTAAGTCATTAGTCATGAACGATACATCAATTTCAGAATTAGAATTTCTATTAACAAGTAAGTATTTTGCTGCTTTAGCCTTAATATTTAAATTAATCTCAGTCACAATATTGGCATACAGCAGTTGATATAGCACTCCCGCTATTCCCAATAGAACTAATACTCCAAAAGCAGCAAGTACAATATTTAGCAAACTACCCTTGGGTTTATTAGCATAATCAATAAACAGTTTAAAAGTATAAGCAACAAATACCATTTCAAACGACTTAATTATTGCCAAGATTAAGTACATAAATAGTTTGAAAGGATGAGCATATTTTAGGGTCATAGTTGTACCTCCAAGGTTATCTGTATTCAATATATTTCTTTTTAGTATCATATTGTTTCTTATTGCAAATATATTTTACTTAGTTTCTTATATTTGCTTAATTTGCTACCTATTTCTTACATACCAATTATGATAAAGTCGCATCCCACCAGCTAAAATAAACCAAAGTCCCAGCTTAAAAAGCGCAACTGCCAAAGCTTGATTAAAATAACTCCCAGCTAAAATCCAATCAAGTAAATCACTAACAGGAAAGACTTCTGCTACTACCCTTAGCCAAGTTGGATACTGACTCACAGGAATAATCACTCCAGCTACAAGTACCAAGCTAGCAGTTGCAATATTAGTTAGCCAATATGGATTTTCTCTTTGATCTCCCGCAAGCGCACATATATAAGCTAACAAACTAGCAAAAACAATCATAATTAAAAATCCACTAGCCAATTTTCCTGCATAAGCTAGCATCCCCATACTAGTTAAAGCAATCAAAGCCAATATCAACAATTCCAATGCTGCAGCTACACTAGCTATCACAATCTTGGGTAACCAATATTGGCTAAACTTGGGCTTAATGGAAATAATTTCTTCACTAGTGCCAACATTTTGGTCATAACAATATGATCCTGTAATAATCCCAATCATCGTAATGATTGCTGTTGTAACTAAACTTCCAATTAATACTCGACGAAAGTCTTGTTCAGTACCATAAATAATCAGCAAAAACATAACTAGTGATACAACTGGCAAAATCAAATAATTAACAATAATGGTTCGCAAATTTTCAAAATCACCAATTGTTGAAAAAGTAACTTTATAATTTTCCATTAGAATACCCCCAATCTATTTTCTTTGAAGGCTCGTTTAATAACGACTTCGGTTAGTATTTTGGAGATATAGACAAAAAATATAGTTACTAAAAGATAAGTAATAATAAGTTCTAAATTTAATTTTTCTTGATAAATCAGCTTAATTGGCAAAGTCAACGGGCTTAGTATTTGCACTGGTTTCAAATATGGCAAGGCAAAACTTGGAATTGTTAACAAGCCTGATAAAAGCAAGATGGGAGTTAAGACTAATTCTTCATAGGCCATCGCATTTCGAGTTAAGATGAAAAGCAAACTAATGAAATAGCTCAAAACTGTTGCAGTCAGCCATAAAATTACAATCCCTAGCCCAAGAGTCCAACTCAAATTAGCTACTGGCATCCCTAACACTAAAGCTAAAACACCAGCTAAGGGAAAAGCAACTAAGCCATAAATTGCTGCTGGAGATAAAGTCGCAAGTAAAACTAGCTCGCGGCTAATTCCTGAATTTAATAAATACGGCAAAGTTCCTTGCCATCTTTGATAAGCTAAAGCGCCAGCACTAGTCGTACAAGAAGCCCAGGTTCCCATAATTCCAGCAATCAGCCATTCCTGCCCAGTATAAGTTTGATTCACATAATGGGCTAAATACTGATATAGCTCCATTGTTGCTGTAGTTGTAATTACCAACATAACAAAATAACTATTTTTAACATACAGTTTGAGCTGGAATTTAACTAAATTAATGAAGCGAAGCATCTTTACAGCCTCCTCTTCAACTTTGGCGCAATTGCTAAGTAGGCTTTTTCTAAGCTAGTATTAGCATCCACTCCAGCAAGTTCTTTAATCTGATCAGTATTACCACTAAATACTAGTTTTCCCCCACCAATTAAATAAATTGTATCTGCTAAAGTTTCAATATCAGCCATATCATGACTAGTTAAAATAATTCCATGACCTGTTTCTTTTAAGTTTTTAATCAACTCTCTAACCGTATAAACAGATTCCACATCTAAACCAGCAGTCGGCTCATCTAACATTAGAATTTCAGGTTGATTAACTAATCCGCGAGCAATATGCAATCTTTGCATCATCCCTTTAGAAAAAGAACCAACGTACTTATCTTTAACATCAAGTAAGTTAACAATTTCTAAGGCATTCAAGACATTATTTTTAATGTCTTTTTCTTTAACGTTAAGTAGCCTTGCAAAAAATGCCAAATTATCATACGCAGAAGCTGAGTTATAAAATCCTCGATCCCCACCAAAGACAACCCCCATCTTTTGCCGCGCCTCTCGCAGTTTTTTAGCTAAATTTAAGCCCATAATTTCGATCTTGCCACTAGTAGGAACTAAATAACCTGAAATAGACCTAATTAGGGTCGTTTTCCCCGCTCCATTAGGCCCGACAAAGGAAATCACCTCACCTTTATGAAGGGTAAAGCTAATTCCATCAACAGCTTTGAAAGTAGTTTTATTCTTTCCTTTGAAGTAGCGTTTTATCGATTCTGTCCGCATTAAAATTTTGTTCATTATACTTCGCTTTCTCTAAATATCTTATCGTTACCATCTCTGTTCTCTGTAAATTTTTAAAAGCAATCATATGACATGTACCTCTATTAAATATAATTTTTAATCATTATAATATATTTTTCATTTTTAGCAAATAAAAAAGGAACTGAATGTCAAAATTCGGTTCCTTTTAGCTTTTTCTACTTATGGTATGGACTACCTGAATTAATCATAAATGCCCGATATATTTGCTCAGTGAGAACTAATCTCATTAACTGGTGGGGCATCGTCAATTTTCCAAAGCTTAATAAATCATCAGCTCTTTTATTCACAGCTGGACTCGTTCCTAAACTACCACCAATTACAAAGGTAATATCTGAATGTCCATAAGTACCTAAGTCTGCGATTTCTTTGGCCAATTCTTCACTAGCCCGCTCGCGCCCTTTAATAGCCGTTACAATCACATACTCCTTATCTTTAATCTTGCTAAGAATCTTTTCTCCTTCCACTTCCTTAACATGCTCTTGCTCAGCTTCACTCATATTTTCAGGAGCTTTTTCATCAGGTACTTCCACAATCTTAAACTTCGCAAATCGACTCAAACGTTTTGCATATTCTGCTATACCATCTTTAAAATACTTTTCTTTTAGTTTTCCAACGCATACTATCTTAATATTCATAATTATTAATTTTACCCCAGAATCTACAACTATTCCGCATATGTTATCCACAGCTGTGGAAATCCCATTTCTATATATTGTATTCTATCTCTAATATCCACTACTAATAGCGGGAACGCACTTTCTTAAAAAAATTTTGTACTTTTTTTCGACATTTTTCCTGTGTATATCCACATTCACAAACTTTGGGTCAAAATTGCTGTTATATCAATATTTATAGCCTTTTTTAAACTTACTAGCTAATTTTAATCCACTTATTATCCACACTTTATCCCCAAATATAAAGCGCTTTTTTGGTGACTTATACACAATCCACAGAGTTTTCCACATTTTCCCACAAGTTCCTTTCTTTTACTTTCCCCTTGACATATTTAAAAAGCGAACTTAACTTAGTTTCACATCCTTTTTATTAAGAAAAAACTGCCAAAGTGCTTAACAATGCACCTTAGCAGTTTTTACATTATTCTTAATTTGATTTAAGTGTTACATCTAAATTAACAGTTTTACCATTTCTATCCACGGTAACCGTTACTTTGTCGCCAATCTTATGCTTGTATAAGATTTCATGGAGTGAAACAACATCAGAAACACTAGTACCATCTACTTTGGTAATAATATCTCCACTCTTCATCCCTGCCGCACTAGCTGCACTATTTTTAGTTACACTAGCTACATAAATTCCACTCTTCAAATTAGTTTTGATTCCTAATTGTTCTTTATATGCAGAACTTAATTCACTTAGTGAAATGACCTTAATACCTAATTGTGGCCGAGTTACTTTTCCATTTTTAACTAATTGATTAATGATAGTTACGACTTCATTAGAAGGAATTGCAAAGCCCATTCCTTCAACTGATGTACCATCTGTAGACTGTGACAACTTCATAGAATTAATTCCTATTACTTGCCCAGCAGAATTTACTAATGGCCCACCTGAATTTCCTGGATTAATAGCCGCATCTGTTTGAATAACTGTTTGTTGGTTAGACGAAGTTGTAATTGTTCTACTTGGCGCAGAAATTATTCCTTGCGTTACTGAAGAAGCATATTCACTTCCCATTGGTGATCCTACAGCAATTACAGTTTGACCAGTAATTAATGACTTGGAATCCCCAAAACTAGCAGTTTGTGTTACATATTTGGCATCAATTGATAAAACAGCTAAGTCACTAGTCGAATCCTTACCTACTACCTTAGCATCTACTGTTTTACCTGAAGCTAATACTACTTGTACTTTATCACTACCACTAATTACGTGATTATTGGTTACAATATAGCCTTTACCATTTGATTTTAGATAAATTACCCCAGAACCTTCAGAATAAGTTGTATATTTCGTAGTTGATGAGCTTGATGATGAACTTGAATCATCATCACTACCACCGAATAGATCATATATACTATTTGATTTACGAGTAGAGTTTTTCTTTAAATTGATTACCGAAACAACGGCTCCCTTAACCTTGTTATAAGCACTAGTCATAGTACCGGAATTTTTAGCACTAGTTTTGGAAATACTTGCACTAGAGCTAGAAATAGAAGTTTGGGCGGAACTAGAACCAGCATAATTAGAATACTGTTCAAGTCCAACATAAGAAACTCCACCACCTAATAGTCCTGCCACTACACCAACAATTGCAGCTTTCGTTAAAAGTTTATTTTGACTCTTATCGGCAGTATTTAAATTAGATCGAGAAGCTTGATTTTGTGACTTATTTTGAATATTTTGATTTTTATCTTCTGTCATATTCTCGCTCTCCTTATCTTCATAACTAAGCATACTCTCTAATTTTGAACATTATATGAATATTATTTGCTAAAAATTTTAAATTTTTATCAAGTCTGTGGGAATATCTGGATCAGTATCAATAATTTTTAATTGAGGATTATAATCCACCTCATCTCTTGCTAGATTATTTACCAATGTATCATGAGCTAAACGCAAAGTATTATTGTGCTGACTTCGATGAGTTAAAAATATATGCTTGGTTTTAGCTGTTAATACGTCTTCAAAAACTTCACTAGCTTGTTCATTAGACAAATGTCCATAATCTGACATAATTCGCTGTTTTAATTGCCAAGAATACGGGCCATTTCTTAATAATTCATTATCATAATTAAATTCCAACATATATGCGTCACTATCTTTGATAACATCACGCACTTTTTCTGAAACATAGCCCGTATCTGTCAAAAAAGCAATCCGCTTACCAGCACTTGAAAAAACATAATACTGAGGTTGAGCAGCGTCATGACTAGTCGCAAAAGCCTGAATTTCTAAATCATCAAAAGTTCTCACTTGTCCAGGTTCGATGGCATTAATCTGCTCAACTGGTAACTTACCAATTTTATTTTCATCAATCAAATACTTCCAAGTTCCGCTATTAGCAAAGGCGTTTATCTGTGGATATCTCCGCATCAAAACGCCTAATCCCTTAGAGTGATCACTATGATCATGACTTAAAAAAGCCATATCAATATCTTTAATATCTACTCCTACTTGTGCTAGTAAATCTTTGATTTTCTTGCCAGATAAACCCGCATCCATCAAAATTTTATGCTTCTTAGTTTCAATCAAACTTGTATTGCCAGTCGATCCACTAGCTAAAACAGAAACTCTCACATCAATCCCCTTAGTCTGTCACATTATTATTTTGAATCACTTGTCCGGTAAAGGCATTAACCCGTTTAATAGAACTCATTTTGGTTGTTTTATTTTCTATTTCTACAACCCAAGTTGGTAACAAAATAATACTATTTCTAACCTCAGTCAATTTAGAATATTCTAACTTTATCCAAAGAACCTTGGAATTATTGGTTAGTTCTCGATAAACATATAGATTCTGAATAGCCTTCCAAGATGAAATTGTTGATTGCAACTCACGAACCGCCGACAGTTTTCCTAAATAACCCTGTTGATAGCTAACTATTTGATGTTTCTGGACTTTAATAATTAACTCAGCTGACGCATCATAAACTTTTCCAAATTTTGAATTTTGAACAAATACATAGTTATTATCATCTGACAATTCATCAACATAGACATATTGCTTACCAAATGGAACGTAATGACTATTATTTTTAAATGCTTTAACTTGAGCCAATGCCTTGTTGCTATCGGTGCTTAAATTAACTGCTTTTTGTAACACTGCATAAAAAGTTTTATCCGTTGTGGAATAATTAGTGTTCACATTCCGAAGATTTTTCACGTTTTTAAAGTAATTCTGATCACTAGCAGCTAAATAATAACCCGAAGCTGTATCTTCTGAAAGAGAGGGTAAATCAATATTATCAGCCTTTATTTCATCACTAATATTGGTTGTTGTATTCGGATCAGAACTAGTTCCACTAAGCTGAATAGGTGTCCGCCATAACTCAATTCCAAGAAAAACACTAATCGCAAAGAAAATAACAAAAAATAACCATTCAATTCTGCGATGATCCATGGCTTACTCCTCTCTAGTAACATTTAATCCATTAGCACTGCTAGTAGTGCTAGTTCGATATTTAGCTAAGTTTGCATTTTGCCATTCAGATAATGACAACCAATGATTATATATCTTAATGTAGTATGTCGGTATTAAGTCTACCAAGCTATCGTGAGCACTATCACGTACTAATTCAAAACCAATAGTCATTCTTTGAATATCACTTTTAGCAATGCCTTTGGCCTGTAAAGTTTTAATTACAGTACTAGTTTTAGGAATTTTTACTGTTCTTCCATCAAATGGAACGGGAATTTGTAAGTTCGTACTATTAAATTTGATTGTTATATTATCCGTACTATATCTAATTTGAATTTGTGGTCCTTGCGTTTTAATAAATACTGGATAGCCTTCTATATAATTGGTATACACAACTGATGAACCCTCTGCATCAAAAAAGCGCAAATCTTGTTCTACTAAACCTAGCTTGTGAACATAAGTCACACTATCACTTAAACGAGTATTTGGATTAGGAATTGATGACTTTTGGTAATTAATATAAGTGTAGTTATGATAATCCTTACTATTAGATTTGGGTACTTCTAAGTGATTATATAAACCGGCAGTATAAGTTGTAACATTACCTGTAGTTTTTGAGGAAACACCAGAAGTTCCTAATAATCGCGAAACAAAGTAAGAATCACTTGGATTACTAATTAAGTAGCTATAAACATTTACTGTTAAATCATTCTTATATGAAACTTCATATCCTTCACTTAATCTAATTAGTGAAACAGCAGTCTTACTTTCTGCTTTTTGAGCATATTTTAGCAACTTAGCAAAATTACCATTTTTCAACGAAACTTCATAGATTCGAAAATTTAAATCATTACCTGCATATAATTTAAATTTTCCATCTTTTTGAGCAATAAAAATACGATTAAATTCAGAATTTTTATACTTAGAAACATTACTTGAAAAAATACCAAAAGTTATTTGATCTGGATAAGTTAGCTGCAAGTATGTCTTATTGGTCAAAAATTTCTGATAGTCTTTTTTGGTATTAAATATTGGCTTGATGCTTTCAATTTTTGCATTATTAAATTCTTTAGAAAATACCAATGGCAAGTTTTTATCAGAATCATACAGTTGATATAACTGATTATTGCGATAACCAAATACTTCGGTAGGTAAATATGCATCCTTAACAGATTTAGAATTTTTAACATGTGTAGTATCTGTATCAGTTGATTGATTTAATCCGCTAAACCTTTGATCACTTGTTAAGATAAAAATCCACAAAACGATTGAAGTTATGATTACTGCACCAGTCGCTATATGCAACGCTATATCAATTGCTCTATTTTTAGACTTCATCCCAGTCGTCCTCCTCACTCATTGGTTCAAACGGCAATGAAATGTAAAACGTTGAGCCTTTTCCTTCCTGACTATCAGCCCAGATCTTTCCTTTATGAGCCTCTACAATTTCTTTAGCAATCGCTAAACCTAACCCTGTACCTCCTTGTTCACGAGAGCGGGCTTTATCCACTCGATAAAAACGATCAAAAATTTTATTCAAATCTTTCTTAGGAATTCCAAGCCCTTGATCAGAAATACTCAAGATAATTTGGTTCTGCGATTGGGTTAAACCCACAGTAATTACACCACCATCAGGAGAGTATTTAATGGCATTATTCATAATATTATCAATAACTTGCATCATTTGGTCAGTATCAATTTCAACCCATAAGTCTTGATTGGTAATTTTTCTCTTAATCGAATATTTCTTTTGACCCGTCTGATCTTTTTCATCATTTTTGACTATCATATCAAAACGATTCAAAACATGACTCAAAAAATCGTTGAAATTAACCCATTCTAAGTCCATTTTTACAACTCCACGATCCATTCTTGATAATGACAAAAGATCGTTAATCATTCGAATCATTCGTTCAGTTTCTTCTTGAGTAACTTCTAAAAATTGCGGTGCTATTTCAGGATCTTTCCATGCACCGTCATTTAAGGCTTCGATATAAGCACGCAAACTAGTCAGAGGTGTACGTAATTCATGCGAAACATTAGAAACAAACTGCCGTTGTTCATTTTCATTTTTTTGTTGTTCGGTTACATCATGCAATACACATACAGCCCCTGAAACAAAGCCAGTTACTCGACGAATTAATGAGAAATTGGCATGCAATATCATTTCATCTGGTGTTCCTTCGTTGACTGTAATCATCATTTCCTGCTGATTACCAATCAATTCTTGCGCACTGACATCATCGTCTAAGCCTAAAATCTTTGTAATAGGCTTACTTACAGCATCTTTTTCTTTAATATCCAAAAAACTCAATGCCATTTGATTCAAAATAATAACATTTCCATGACGATCAGTCGCAATAACACCATCAGTCATATGTGACAAAACGCTATCTAATCTTCGTCGTTCACTTTCAGATTGTTCCTGTGAGCGTTCAACTCTAATAGATAAAGTATTAAATGCTTCAGCCAATTGTCCTAATTCATCATTAGAATAAATCTTTACCTGACCGGAATAATCGCCATCAGCTACTTGTAAAGCTTGCATTCGCATTTCTTCAATTGGCTTAGTTATTGCCCGGGAAATAAACAATGCCAAAATTGCACTTAAAATTGAAGCGGCAAAAGAAGCGGTTAAGAACATATAAGAAATGTTCCTCAAATTATCAAAAACTCCTTGCATATTAGCTCGGACATAAATAGCACCTAAAGTCGAGTTAGTCCCTGTTCCAATAGTTAATGGTGTTATTTGGACCATGTTACTACCATTATTGTTACTATCAATCCAAGTAATTTGTCGTCCAGTTGACGTAACTTGTTTTATTCCAACATTAGTAGCTCTTTGTCCAACACGACTTTTATCATTTAAGTTAGAAACAGCTCTTATAACATCTTTATTATCGACAACAATAATTTCACTAATTGCACTATTATTATAATTGCTTACAATTTGGCTTAACTGCTCATCTGCTTTTTTGGTATTTTTAGACAGTTGAGTTGCTAGTGAATTAGTAATAATTGTTGGTATTTGAATTGAAGTTTGAAAACTTTCAATTGTACTTTGCTCTAATTGTCGTGTGAAATATGCACCAATAATTTCAATAGTGGCTAAAATCATCAGCATAAAAACGACAGCAATCTTTGTATTAAGAGAATTGAGAATACTTTTTATTTTTTTCATTTTTACCATACTAAAGAAAGCCACTAAATTAGTGGCTTTCGATTCTATTCTTCATTTGGATCTTTAACGTAATATCCTACACCACGACGTGTAACCAAAATCTTCGGTTGAATTGGATTGTCTTCAATTTTTTCTCTCAGTCGGTGTACAGTAACGTCAACAGTTCGTACATCACCAAAATAGTCATAACCCCAAGCTGTTTGAAGCAAATGTTCACGAGTCATTACTTGTCCCATATGTGATGCAAGATAATGAAGCAACTCAAACTCACGGTGGGTTAATTCAATCTTTTGCCCATCTTTTTCTACAATATAAGCATCTGGCATAATGACCAAATTCCCAATCGTAATATTTTTATTTTCGTTTTCATTCTCATCAACTTGCTTTTGAACAATATCACGTCGACGCAAGTTAGCTTTCACTCTTGCTACTAACTCACGATTAGAAAATGGCTTAGTTACATAGTCATCCGCACCCATTTCTAGGCCCAATACCTTATCAATTTCAGTATCTTTAGCCGTTACCATAATAATTGGCATATCATGTGTCTGCCGAACTTCACGAGCAACTTCAAGACCATCTTTTTTCGGTAACATTAAATCCAAAATCATTAAATCTGGATTAATTTCATTTACTTTTTTGACAGCTTCTTCGCCATCATATGCAGTATCAACTTCAAAGCCTTCCTTTGTTAAATTGAACTTAATAATATCGGAAATTGGCTTTTCGTCGTCAACAACAAGAATTTTCTTTGGCATCGGAAATGCCTCCTTCTATAGATACTTTATATTATAATTGATTTTTACAATTTTATCCAAAAAGTAATTTTTTTCGAAAAAAGCTTGCAATTTCTTAAACATCTTGGCATAATATAGATTGCTTATTAATGCAATGGGTGGTTAGCTCAGCTGGCAGAGCAACGGACTCTTAATCCGTGGGTCCAGGGTTCGATCCCCTGACCACCCACTAGTTGAACCAGATTCTTCGGAATCTGGTTTTTTTGTACGCAAAAATCTTCACTATTAACTTTCATTACTGAATCTTGGCCTCGTTAAATTGGTATAGTTCTATCGGCAGAATTTTTATAAAAACATAGACTTTATTTCTAAAAGTGGTATAGTTATTGTTAATTATTCTGGAGGTACTATTATGAACGAGGTTGACACATCATTTATTATTTTCTCTAGTATATTGGTCTTATTTATGACACCTGGTTTAGCATTTTTCTACGGTGGATTGGTATCAAAGAAAAATGTAGTTAATACTATGGTTTCAGTTTTCTTTATTACTGGTTTAGCTATTTTGCTCTGGTTAATTTGCGGTTATTCTTTAGCTTTTTCTGGAAATATCTGGGGAATTATCGGCAACGGCCAACATTTTTTCTTTCAAAATTTAAATTTTGAAAAAACAACTACTGGTGGAATCCCTGTTGGCCTTTATTCACTATTCCAAATGATGTTTGCGATTATTACTCCAGCCTTATTTATCGGAGCAGTTGTTGGAAGAATTAATTTCAAATTTCTTTTCTTCTTTATCATCTTTTGGTCTATCTTTATTTATTATCCAATGGTTCACATGGTCTGGTCACCAAATGGATTATTAAGCAAATTAGGAGCTTTAGACTTCGCCGGTGGAACCGTTGTTCACATCAATGCTGGTATTACCGCACTAATTTTAGCCATTTTTGTTGGGCCAAGAACAAAAAAAGAACCTCACCACTATAACTTAGCCTGGGTTTTATTAGGTACTGCCATTTTATGGATCGGTTGGTATGGTTTCAACGCAGGAAGTGCCTTAGCAGTTAACTCAAGTAGCGTTTTAGCTATTTTAACCACAACTATGGCAGCAGCAAGTGCAATGGCTACTTGGTCTATTTTAGAATTAATACATAATAAAAAAGTAACCCTTGTTGGAACTTGTACAGGTGTAATTTGTGGTCTAGTTGCAGTAACTCCAGCTGCAGGCTACGTTTCAAGCATGGGAGCATTTTGGATTGGTATTATTGCTGCTGGACTTAGTTTTTCATTTGTTACTTTCATTAAGCCTAAGCTCAGAATTGATGACACTTTGGATGCTTTTGGTTGCCATGGAATAAGTGGTATCTGGGGTTCGATTGCTACTGGGTTATTTGCAAGTAAGTCTGCTAACTCTAATTTAACTTTAAATGGACTCTTTTACGGCGGAGGACTTAGGCTCTTTTTAATTCAACTTTTAGTAACAATTATTACGATTATTTTTGTAGGCTTAACGGCTACGACAATTACGATATTGTTAAAGAAATTTGTTACTATTCGAGTTACCAAAGAGCAAGAAGCATCAGGTCTTGATTTAAGCCAACATGGGGAGATTATTGAACAAAATTAATTAAATTCGGTATAGAAGAAAAAGATCTCAAATGAGATCTTTTTTATTTTATTATTGCATTATAATTAGCCTATAATTAAAATATAAATAAAAATAAATAATATATCTTTTTGAATTGGAGGATATTAATCATGAAACAAATTATTTTATTTACCTATATTGGGAAATGGCGTAAATAATCCATCAGACCTAAATTCTCCTCATAGCAGAGGGTTTATTATACCCGATCCACATTCTAAAGGAAATTAAAACTATGAAAACATTAAACTCATCATTACACCCAGTGATTTTATTTCAGACAATAATCTCACTATTAGTAGAATTTATTTTTATTTTTCCTACTGCCAACCGTCAATTTAAAACACTTAATCTTTTCAATATCAGTCTTAGCATTGTCTTGCTTATTGCTTTAGTCTTAGCTATTTTAAGTAAAAGATTACATTTTTTATCTTGGTCAAATACTGTAGTAATTATTATTTTCCCGGCATTCAACTTATTCTTAATACCTATTTTTTTCAGAACAATGAATGGTTTTTTGAAGTTGGGAATCTTTTCAGAATTAGTTTTTATATTGAGTTTATTTTTAATTAACATCCCATTATTTAAATTAGAACTTGATACTTTAGAAACACCAGTGATTCGATTTCTTTTTATTTTTGTATTTTACACAGCTGCTAGATATAGTCCTTTATATTATCCAACATACTTACCTAAAATATTAAATCAGTTTCTAGACACTTATTTCTGGTTCTCAATTTTCATGCTTTTTTCCTGGGTATTAATCTTCAATGCTTGGAGCAATACTTGGAAATTTAATATAAAAGTTCTTCCAAATAATAATTATCAAATTTGGGCAGTTATTATTTTAGTATTCTATATGATTTGGTTCTCCTTTTTTGACCAATTCATTAACTTAGGAACTTCTTGGTCAGAGATTTTTGGGAGTTGGAGTTACCCTATAAGTCAATTACATTTTAGCTGGTATAACCTGATGTATGCACTATTTACTGGTATTTTAGAAGAATCATTTCGTTGGGCTAATTTGCAAATATTATTGCCTTACTTCAAAAATAAATTTTTACCTATTTTGGGGCCTATTTTAATATCAGCATTTTTCTTTGGAATATATCATTACACTCTATCTTATACCCTCAACTTAAATTCTATACTTTATGTAATCGACGCTTTTGTCATGGGATTAGTTTTGGCAGGAATTTATTTATATACTGGTAAACTATATATTACAATTCTTTTCCATGCTGCAATTGATTTAGTGGGATTCAATCTGGGGTCATTGGTAAACTACAATTTGGGATTACTAGATTATCCACAACAATTGGTATTGATAATCTTAATCAATATGATTTTCTTTATTTTTCTATTTACAGGAAAGCGAAGGAAAGGCATAGCTATCAATGTTTCAAAGCTAATAAAAAAATCCAACTTGACTTAAACAAAAAAATTCAAAAAAACACTTGCCAGCCTAACCAAATTTTGATATTATTATTTCTGTTGTGAAAGACACCGGGTGGTTAGCTCAGCTGGCAGAGCAACGGACTCTTAATCCGTGGGTCCAGGGTTCGATCCCCTGACCACCCACTATATGAAAGCTGCACTGCGAGAAGGCGGTGCTTTTTTTATACTTTAAGACTGGTTTTTTCCAGTCTTTTTTCTTGCATTGATAGTGACACGGTGTTACCATTTACTTATAAAGATTAATGACACAGTGTCACTAAAAGGAGCGATATTTTATGAAAGAATTTACAAGAGAAGAATTAGCAAAATTTGATGGTCAAAATGGTAATAAAGCTTATGTTGCTGTTAACGGTGTAGTATATGATGTTACTGGTAATTCCCACTGGACTAATGGTCAACACCATGGTGTATTAGCTGGTAAGGATGTTACAGAAGCACTTAGTCACTCACCACATGGCGATTCAGTATTGGCAGGCCTTGAAAAGGTCGGTACTTTAAAAGACTAAATCATTGTAAAGTAAAAGCTGTCGGAAAAATCCGACAGCTTTTTATTATTTTATTTCGTCTGCAATTGTTTCAGCCGCAATTCTTCCAAAGGTAAAAATATCTGCCAAGGAATTTCCGCCTAAGCGATTACCCGCATGCAAACCTCCAGCATTTTCTCCAGCACTATAAAGACCTTGAATTATTTTATTATCATCATTTAAAACATGGGCTTTTGTATCAATCACTAAGCCACCCATTGTATGGTGAATAGCTGGCTTTCTTGGTGTGGCATAAAATGGTGCTTTTTCACATTTTAAATTAAAGACACTTTTACCAAATTCGGGATCATGACCCTGTTCTACATAAGAATTATACTTTTTAATTGAATTAACAAGAGTGGTTGGATTCATTCCGGTTTCTTTAGCTAATTCTTCCAAAGTATTAGTTTTATATAACGTACCAGCCTTTACCTGGGCATCTATTGCCTCTTGACTAGTATTATATGCGGTTTCTTTAATTTTATCATCAGCAATTAAGTAAAATAAACCACCTTGGGCAATTGCCGCACTCGCTAAAGTATCACGTTCAGCATATTCGTTAACAAATCGCTCACCTTTTTGATTGACCATTATATAGTTTTCTGGTGGTGTTTGTAATCCTGTAAATAATTCACCAGTAACCGGATCAGAAACTGGCATTAGTTGAATAAAGCCCATTCCTACTAAACCTGCTCCAGCAGCAAGTCCCAACTTAATTCCATCACCTGTTATAGCTGGAGAATTAGTAGTTGCTATATCATCGGCAATTTCTTTCCAGTAAGTATTGTACTTCTGACACATTTGAGTATTTGCACCAAAGCCACCTGCAGTCAACATCGTAGCCTTAGCATGCACGGTTACTTGTGAACTATCACTTCTCTTAGCAATTGCTCCCTTAACTCTTCCATCGCTAATAAGCAACTTTTCCGCTTTAGTTTCTGTTAATATTTTTCCACCATGAGCTTTAACCCAATCTCCTAATACATGGATAAAAGCATATCCCATTGGTTCAACTGGTTTATGTCCTCGCCGCCATAAAGCTCCAACGGGCATCGTTACATTATCCTTATCAAACTTAACACCTAGTTTTTCTAACCATTTTACAGAATCTAGAACATTATTAACTAATGTCGTTACTAATTCATACTTACCATGAATTTCATGGCCTTTAAGGTCTACTCTCTTTCCACCTAAATAAGTTTGAATTTCATGAAGCAAAACAGAATCAAATAAATAATTAGCATCACTATCAAGATATTTTTGAATTTGCTTTTGTAGTTTTTTAAAATCAGCTTGATATTCTTCATCAATTTCAGAAATTGGCATCTCTATCAGTTGCTTTAGAGTTTCTTTTTCACCTGGTAAACATTCAAAATTCTTTTGCCAATCCGGTTCAGCAGCATTCATTGGGCCACCTGCCCGTGCTGTATTGCCACCAATTTGAGGATATTTTTCTAAAATTATTACTTTTTTGCCTAACTCAATTGCTCGAGCCGCTGCACTTAAGCCTGCACCACCTGCACCAATGATTAAAACATCAGCAGTTAATTCACTATCTGCTTGTTTATGATTACTTGGCTTAGGTCGTTTCTTCCATTCATTACTATCTCCACCAGCTTCATCTATTGCCTGGGAAATACCATCAATGACTCCATGGCTTGAAATTGTTGCACCGGAAACAGCATCAACATTCAGCGTTTGATTTTTTACAATTTCTTCAGGTAACCGATGAAAAACTTCATCAGCAACCCCTTTAGTTTCACCTTGTGCATCAACTTCTATTTTTTCTATTTTATTATCAGATAATGTCACTTCCATTGGCATAAAACTAGCGCCGTGACCTTTAGCTCTTACTTTATATTTTCCAGCTTTCATTTTTAATCTCCTTGCCCTACTTTCGTTTCAATAACTTTACGAAGTTTATTTTAAAGTCTTTATTTATACTTGTGAAATAGCTTTCATCAGTCTATACTATAATAAAATTGTTATGGGCTTGAGGCGAATAAAATGAATGATCCAGAAACTGTATTACATTACCTCGATGTATTACTAAAAGAGAGTAATTTTACCAAGGCTGCACGAGAACTCTATATTTCTCAGCCTTACTTGACACAAACTCTAAAGAGAATTGAGAAAAAGCTCGGAGTTCAAATATTAAATAGAAATATACCTTTTAGTCTAACTGAAGCAGGAACTAAGTATTATAAATATTTAGAAAAATCTGTTAGTCGAAAAAATAAACTTGAACAAGATTTATTGAAATATAGTCACCCTGATCGAGAAATTATTAAAATAACTGTTCTCGAGAGTTTAGGTACATTTCTTCTTCCCACTTTACTCCCTTCTTTTTTAAAAGAAAATTCTAATATAAGTATCCAAATAATTGAATGTAGTCCTCGAAGAAGCGAAAATTTACTACTAAGTGAAGAAGTTGACTGCTATCTAGGTCAAACTCCCAAATCATTAAGCAAAGGAATCTTACCATATTTAAACGGAAGCGAAACCTACTATGTTGTAATTCCACAAAGTTCACCGTATTTCACTCCAGGGAAATTTATTTTGCCACAAGATTCATTATCACTAAAAGAACTACTCAAAGAACCATTAATCTTATCTACTGGTGGCTCTGCTATTCGTCATCAAGTCAACGGTTTACTTCAAAAATATAAAATTACACCTAACATTATTTTGGAAAGCAAGAGCGTATTAACGGCTACTGGCCTATCAATTAACGGCTTGGGTATCACCATTTCTTCTGCTTCAATTTTAAAACGTTATAATCAAGTACCGATAAATTTACTACCTTTAGAGTCTAATCTTATTTCTATTAACTACTTCCTTGCTGTAAAGGCTAATCGTAAGTTAACTCCTGGACTAAAAAAATTAATTAGTCATTTTAATAAATTAAATTTAAATGAAGATATAAAATAAGAGCGAAGAATAATTTCTTCGCTCTTATTTCCTAGGAAATATGTTTATGTATTAAGCTTGTTTAGAAACTTGTTTTTTCTTTACAAAGAATAAAACTAATCCAATCATCAAACCAATTAAAGCTGGCAAAAGCCATGACATACCTACATCTGACAATGGTAAAATGCTTCGTACTTTTAATAAAGCTTGTGCCCATGCTTGATTTCTTGCGATATCTGGCAATGCATTGATGAAATCTAGTAATGCTGGTGGAACTGTGAATAGAACAGTAAAGAAGTATACTGTTGAATCCTTATTAATAATTGGAGCCATAACTGATAAAACAATCAATACCATAGATAATGGGTATAAAAACATCAAAAATGGCGTTGACCATGCAATAATTTCATTCAAACCTACATTAGCAATTAAAAATGAAGCAAATGATGACATAAACAACCAAAAACGGTAACTAAAACGTGGAAAATGCTTGTGGAAGTCTTGTCCAAATGCTGCAACCAATCCTACTGCTGTAGTTAAACAAGTAATAGTCATTAAAGTTGCTAAAATTGCTTGTCCAACAGATCCAGCATAGTGTTGCACAATTTGACTAAATGCTACACCACCATCTGCAGATAAAGTAAATTTACCTAATGACATTGCACCAATTAAAATCAAGAAGAAGTAAATCACAGCAACTGCACCCATTCCTAATATACCTGAACGAGCTGTAACAACCGCTACACTACGATCTTCTTTTTTACCCAATTGCTTAATTGCAGTAACAACTGTAATACCAAAAGCTAATCCTGCCAAGGCATCCATTGTATTGTACCCTTCTAAAAAGCCGTTTAAAAAGGCACTACCTGTATTAGAATATGCACTAGTAGCATGACCTGCTGACGCAGATCCTAGCGGATTAATCATTGCTACTAAAAACACTAAAAATAGAAGTAATAAGAAAATTGGATTTAAAACTTTTCCCAAACGATTTAGGATATCTTTTTCGTTATATGAAATCCAACAAGCTGTACCAAAAAACAATGCAGAATAAATCAACAAAGCTAGCTGTTCATTACCTTTACCAACAAAAGGTGCAATACCTACTGTAAAGGAAACAGTTGCTGTTCTGGGCGTACCAAAAAATGGTCCAATAGTTGCATGAATTAAAGCCATAAAAGTTACAGCGAATCCAGCACCTAATGGTAAACCAATATCGTAAACACCTTCTGAGCGAGTTAAAGCAATAGCCATAATTGACAACAATGGCAATACTACCCCTGTAATTAAGAAACCAAGTGTAGCAATGAACCAATTATGTCCTGCTAATTGCCCTAAATGCAATGGGAAAATCAAGTTCCCGGCTCCAAAGAATAATGCAAACAACATTGAACTAACAACGAAATAATCTTTTTTCGTTAACTTACGTTCAACTTTTTTTAGTTCGTCCATTAATTCACCCTCTTTATTTATAAAATTTAATCTTTTAATAATTTTTACTTATTTTCTCATATTTAAATTAAAAAATCAAGCTTATTTTTTCATTTGGAATCGTTTACTTGAAAAACTATTTTTTAATGTGTATTATAATCTTTGAATTAAATATAAATGTTCTTCGGGGCAGGGTGAAATTCCCGACCGGCGGTAAAGTCCGCGACCCACGCAAGTGGTTGAATCCTAATTAAAGGTACCGATAGTTAGAGTCTAGATGGGAGAAGATTAATGGCACTAGTGAAGCTAGTCTTTTTTGACTAGCCTTCTCTTTTAGTGTTATTTAGCTTTGAATATAATTTTAGCCTCGAGAATTGTCTCGAGGCTTTTTTCATGCAAAAAAGGAAGTGATTTGATGAATAAAGACGAACAGTTTATGGCCTTAGCAATTAACTCTGCTAGTAAAGGCCGCTACCATACTTGGACTAATCCAATGGTTGGCGCAGTAGTTGTTAAAGATGGAAAAGTTTTAGCAACTGGTTACCACCATAAATATGGTGATGTCCATGCTGAACGTGATGCAATCAGTAAATTAACTCCAGAACAATTATTTAATTCAACCCTTTACGTAACGCTTGAACCTTGTAATCACACTGGTAAACAACCTCCATGTAGCGATTTAATTATTGCTAGCAAAATTAAACGTGTTGTAATTAGTGAAATAGATCCACATGGCTTAGTTACCGGTAAAGGAATAAAAAAATTAAGATCACATAATATTTCGGTTACTACTGGTGTATTAACTCAAGAAGCTAAAAAGCTAAACAAGCACTACAACTTCTTCTATGAACATAAGATGCCATATATTTGCCTAAAACAAGCTCTTAGTCTTGATCATAAGTGTAGTTATCCAGATAAACGTATCCAAATTACTGGTAAAGCAGCTTATGAACAAGTTCATAGAGAACGTGCTGATTATCAAGCAATTATGATAGGAAGTTCAACTGCTTTGATTGATAACCCCACTTTATTAACTAGTGTTAAACAAGACCATCCGCCTATTCGCATTGTTCTTGATCGTCGCGGTCGCTTGTTAAACAAAAATTTGGCCTTATTTTCAGATAAACATGCACAAACTTGGCTTTTTACTCAAAATACCAAACTAACTAAATTTCCTTATCCACCACATATTAAAGTTTTTCTTTTACACTCTGGTTCTTTAAGGGAAGTTTTGCAACTGTTGACTCAAAATAATGTGCAATCGATTTATGTAGAAGGAGGTCCTACCCTCATGAAAACTTTTATTGAGGAAAAACTTGCTCAAGAACTCATAACTTATTTTTCACCTACTTTTCTAGGTAATAACGCCTTAGATGGCTTTGAAATTACAGAAAATATCAATTTAATAAAGCCTGATTATCAAGTACTTGATAAAGATATTCGAATTAGCGGGAGAATAGATTATGTTTAGTGGATTAGTTACTGGTGATGCCACCATTGCCACCATAAAAAAAGATACTCAAACTATTACAATGACTATTAAAACTAGTACTAGCAACTTAAAAGGCCTAAAAGTCGGCGATTCAATAGCTGTCAACGGTTGTTGTTTGACTGTAGAAAGTTTTACCGAAACAAAATTTGTAGTTACTATGATGCCACAAACATTTAAGAAAACTACTTTCAAAAATTCTAAAATTGGCGATCAAGTAAATATAGAACGTTCTCTACAAGTAACCAGTCGCCTAGAAGGTCATATTGTAACTGGTCATATTGATGACGTAGTTTCTTTAATCAAAAAGCAACAAAATGAAAATGCGATTGAACTTTTCTTTAAGTTACCAGATCGTTTAACAGCTCAAGTTGTCCCTCAAGGGAGCATCGCTATTAATGGGACCAGCTTAACGGTTATGGATATAAATAAAAATATTTTTTCAGTTGGACTAATCCCCCACACCCAGGAAAATACTAATCTTACTCAATTAGCTGTCGGTGACCAAGTCAACGTTGAAACAGATATCTTAGGAAAATATGTAGCTAAAAATCTTATACTTTTTCAAGGAGCAAAATAAATATGGATGTTAAAAAAATTCAAGCAGCAATTCAATGGATGAAACAAGGTGGCTTAGTAATTGTAGCCGATGATGAAGACCGTGAAAGTGAAGGTGACATAATCGGTCTAGGTTCTAAAGTTACTCCACAAAAAATTAACTTTATTACTCAAACAGCCCGTGGTTTGCTTTGCACAAGTATCGGTCGCAGTATTGCAGAAAGACTTAACTTAACTCCTATGGCTCAAAATAACACTGACCCCTATGGTACTGCTTTTACAGTTAGCGTTGATTATAAAACTACAACAACTGGAATTTCCGCTTTTGATCGCGCTACTACAATTAAGGCTTTAGCTGATTCTACTACAAAAGCTGATGATTTCTTCAAACCTGGTCATACTTTTCCTCTAGTCGCCAAAGATGGGGGCGTTTTAGAGCGTAATGGCCATACTGAAGCTTCCATTACATTAGCTCGCCTAGCTGGTGAAGCCGAAGTAGCTTATATTTGCGAAGTAATGGATGCTGATGGTCATATGGCAAGAAGACCCCGACTAAAAGAAATAGCAGCTGAATATAATTTGCCATTTTTAACAATTGCAGAATTGCAAGAATATGTTAAAAATCCTACAAGTAAAAATAATCAATTTGTCGACCTACCTACTGTATATGGCAACTTCAAAATAAAAGCCTATGTTGGCGAAAACTTGGCCTTAGTTAAAGGCCCAATTGACCCTAATAAGCCAGTATTGGTGCGGTTACATTCAGAATGTATGACTGGCGATGTTTTCGGCTCAAAAAGATGTGATTGTGGTGAACAATTACATAAAGCAATGCAAAAAATCGACCATGAAGGAGGAATTCTAATTTATTTACGCCAAGAAGGCCGTGGAATCGGCTTAAGCAATAAGCTAAAAGCCTATGCCTTACAAGATCAAGGGCGCGACACTTATGAAGCTAATAAAATATTGGGTTTTGAGCCAGATGAACGTAAATATAATATTGCAAAAGAAATCTTGACAGATTTAGGAATTAGTAAAATCCGTTTATTAACCAATAATCCTGATAAGGTTACCCAACTAACAAAATACGGCATTGAAGTAACTGAGCGGGTTCCACTGGAAATACCGGCAAATGAGATAAATAAATTTTATTTACAAACTAAACGAGATAAATTTCATCATTTAATTATGGGAAAATAAATGCAAAGGGGAAAAATAATGATTAAACAAGGTGATTTCATTAATGTTCATGGTAAAGTCGCAATTGTCGCTTCCCAATTCAATGAAACTGTTACTAAAAATTTAGTAGATGGAGCAACTGCAACTCTCAAAAAATTTGGTATCAAAAGTGAAGATATTGATATTTATTGGGTTCCTGGCGCATTTGAAATAGGCTTTACAGCAAAAAAAGTCCTTAAAACCAACAAGTATACTGGAATTATGACCTTAGGAGCTGTAATCAAAGGTGAAACTGATCACTACACTATGATTATTAACAATGTGACTTCTGCCATTATACAATTAAACTTAAAAGGCCAAATTCCAATTACTTTCGGTATGCTGACTACTGAAAATATTGAGCAAGCTATGCAAAGAGCTGGATTAAAAGCTGGTAATGAAGGAAGTGCAACTGCTCAAACTTTACTTGAAATGATGAGTTTAAATGAACAAATAACTAAATAAAGATAATTAAAGACTTCACTAATTAACATTTTTTCTTAAAAGATATATTTTAAAGTCTGTTTTCAAACTTGAAGCGCTTACATATTAAAATATGATAGTTATGTGTTCTGCTTCACAATAAATCATGTATAATAAAGGTATCCGATTGTAATATATGGAGGTACAACATGACAAAGATTTTTGCTTATGCAATTCGTAAAGATGAAGAACCATTCCTTAACGAATGGAAAGAAGCCCACAAGGATGTTGAAGTTGATTACACTGATCAATTATTAACTCCTGAAACTGCAAAACTTGCTAAGGGTGCAGATGGTGTTGTTGTTTACCAACAATTAGACTACACTGCTGAAACTTTACAAGCATTAGCTGATGCTGGCGTTACTAAGATGTCATTACGTAACGTTGGTGTTGATAACATTGACATGGATAAGGCTAAGGAACTTGGCTTTGAAATTACTAATGTTCCTGTTTACTCACCAAACGCTATTGCTGAACACGCAGCAATCCAAGCAGCTCGCGTATTACGTCAAGACAAGGTAACTGACTTGAAGATGGCTAAGCGCGACTTACGTTGGGCACCAAACATTGGTCGTGAAGTTCGTGACCAAGTTGTTGGTGTTGTAGGTACTGGTCACATTGGTCAAGTATTTATGAAGATTATGGAAGGCTTTGGCGCAAAGGTTATTGCTTTCGATATCTTCCACAACCCTGAACTTGAAAAGGAGGGTTACTACGTTGACTCACTTGACGAATTATACAAGAAGGCTGACGTAATCTCACTTCACGTACCTGATGTTCCAGCAAACGTTCACATGATTAACGACGATTCAATCAAAGAAATGAAAGATGGCGTTGTTATCGTAAACGTATCACGTGGTCCACTTGTTGATACTGATGCTATCATCCGTGGTCTTGACTCAGGTAAGGTCTTTGGTTTCGTAATGGATACTTACGAAGGTGAAGTTGGTGTATTCAACGAAGACTGGAAGGGTAAGGAATTCCCAGATGCACGTTTAGCAGACTTAATTGACCGTCCAAACGTATTGGTAACTCCTCACACTGCTTTCTACACTACTCACGCTGTAAGAAACATGGTTGTTAAGGCATTTGACAACAACTACGCTATGGTTGAAGGTAAAGAACCTGAAACTCCAGTTAAGTTAGGTTAATTTACTTTGATGAGCGTCAGCCATATTATACTTACACAGCTCCTCACAAACTACTCAATTAAAGTTATAGCGTGATTTAAAGTTTCACGTGTAACTTTTCATAAATTATCTAAAAGAGATTTAGCCTTGCTAAATCTCTTTTTTCTATCTATATAATAGCTTCCAAGCAAAATATTTGACATATTCAAAAATTTTTGTTCCCTTTCAAAAAGAAATATGCTACACTTGTGAGCGGCGTATGTGCAACACCTTTAATAGACCTTGTGGTTGAAGTTTGTTCAGCACTTATTCCAAACTAAATTCATGCTCTATAGCATAACTTTGATAACTAAATAAAAGGGGAATTTTTACATGAATAGTTTTATTGGGGAATTCGTCGGCACCATGGTCTTATTGGTGCTCGGTATTGGTATTGGTGCTGGTTCTAACTTGAAAGGCTCAATCGCAAAAGGCGCTAGTTGGCATCATATTACCATGACTTGGGGCTTAGCAATTACTTTTGCCGTTTATGTAGCCGGCAGTCTTGGTTCTAAAGCACACCTCAATCCAGCTGTAACTTTGAGTTTTGCTACTTTTGGTCTTTTCCCATGGAAAGACGTTTTACCATACATTACAGCTCAATTTTTAGGAGCATTTGCAGGAGCTGCAATTATTGCAATCCACTACTACCCTCACTTCAAAGCTACAAAGAATGAAGATGAAGGTAACCACGTTGGTATTTTTACCACTGGTGCTGCAATTGACAATCCTATTTTTAACTTCCTCAGTGAAGTAATTGCGACATTTATTTTTGTTTTAATTCTTTTAAACTTAGGTGACTTCACTACTGGTCTTAAGCCACTTATTTTAGGTCTATTAATCATGGTAATTGGTCAAGCATTTGGTGAAACTACTGGCTTTGCTTTAAACCCAGCTCGTGACTGGGGTCCACGTTTTGCTTATACTGTATTGCCAATTCCAAATAAAGGTAACGCACATTGGAGTTATGCATGGGTTCCTATGTTTGGTCCATTAGTTGGTGCATTCATGGCAACTGGTTTGCAAACTCTCGTTTTATCAATGATGAAATAAAAAATAGCTAATTTTAAAAGAGTTTCTAGGAAACTCCTATAATAAAAATGTTGATAATCTAGGTTAACTTCAGCCTGATATATCAACATTTTTTATTTTTACCATTTTTTAGGTATCTATATAAAACATACTATGATCTTTACTTGTAGAGGACTGGGCTCTCTTTTTCATTTTATCGCCCTATTGATTTATGCTACCATATAAAAATACTACCGAAGTTTTTAAGTAACATAACATTTATGAGGAGATTTTATGACAATTGGCGATGCGCTAAAAGAAGTACAGGTAGAATTAGGGTTAACAGCGGAAGAAATGACTGCTGGAGTTATATCAAAAGGAACGTATTCAAAAGTTATTAATAACAAAACTAGATTAAGTTCTGATTTATTATTAAAAATTTTATTCTCTCATGGTATTGACATTGAAGTGTTTTTTAATAAAACCAAAGATACATATGCACCAAAAAACATAATTATTGAAGAAAAATTATCTCAAGAATTTGGAGCTGCATTTAATAATCATGATCTTGTTAGTGCTACTGATTGTTTAAAGAAAATACAAAAACAAAATAATAATCCCTATTTACTACAACGCGCACAAATTGGGGTTGCATTTCTGTCTAATACAATTGAGCAATTAGATAAAAATCTTGCTCAATTAATAGTTAACGAACTTAATACACATGAAAATTGGGTTTCTAACCTTCAAGCTTTAAAACTTTTTAGTAATTCGATGTTAGTTCTTTCTGATGAAAAAGTTGAAGTCCTTATGAAAATATTTTTTATAAGATTAAAAAGAATGAATATCAAATCTGAAACTATGATTGAAAGATATGCAATTATTTGTAGTAATTATCTTCACTGGAAGTATGATTCACTTAAACAAGCTAAGTCACAAGAAAAAAATAAACACAAAAGAAATATCTCCAAGTCCATAAAATATCTTACTAAGCTAGATAAATCTCCACGCTTTTTAATATACAAAATATTAGGTAATTATTATAAAAATATATTCACTGGAGATATAGATTCCGCTATAAATATTAAACATCATTTAAAAGAATTAGGGTTTACGAGTTTAACTAAAAATTGGCCGATTTAAAGAATAAAGTTTCACATATGAAACTTTATTCTTTTTATATTATCTTTTAACGTATACTCTTTATATAAAAATAGAAAGGATTTTTAATTATGGATTCTGGAGAATTTCTCTTATGCAACAGTAAGCTTATGCTTACTATGGTTGGTAAAAATAATAAAAAGGCGATATTGTTGATATCGCTTTTTGTGTTTATAAGGAATGCCTATGTTTAAAAAAAGTCTCAAATTTATTTTTATCTTGTTAAATATGATTGTTGCTAGTCTTTTTCTAATTTATAGCATCAACCAATACAGTGATACTCATAACCTAAAGCAATTCGATATCTCAGCTGACTATACACCTTTTCAATTACCTGAGCCAGCTTCAACTACCCATGACTATTTACACCAATTAGCAGTAATTAAGAAAACCAGTCAAAAAATGCAAATTCATTTTTTAAAAAGGTCTTATTTCACTGGTTATAATTCTGGAAGTAAATTTAGCTATAATACCTTCAAACAAAACGTCCTCTTTGAATCAGATAATTTATCGGATTCTTTACTTTCTAACTATTTTGGTCACCATTTTCAATCCGGAAAAGTATATTCAACTGCAGCTAAGTCAAACTCTTTGCGGTTAAAAAGCTACGGAACAATCGCTTTTACCATTAAAGAATTTAACTATCAACACGCTCCCCAATCGCGAGAAGGGATTTTCTTTATTCAAACAACTAATCCCAACCAAATTGAGCAGTACTTAGAGCTTCTTAGTCAAAACTATAACCATGAATTTGCCAGCAATTATTCAGTCAAAGATTTTCTCGCTCCTGAAATGTACCACTTAAATTTAGATTCATCCAATTTGCGCACCCTTACTCTAGTTGCTATCTTATTTCAACTTATCTTCTTTATTGTTTATTTTCTAACTTTTAATTACGAAAATGGTGTTTACTCTTTATTAGGCTACTCACTTTTCCAAAAAGTTAACCAGTTGATTTTAAAAAGTCTAATCTGGGGTAATTTGCCAATTTTGCTACTCGGAATCTTTTATGAAGTAAGTAAGCAATATTATGATTTAATCTTCAATAGTCTTTCTGTCTTATTTGGTTTAGTTACATTAGAATATCTTCTTGCATTAGCTATTACCTTTATATTAGGTAAATTACCAACCAATCGCTTTTTAGTTAAGCGAGCCGACAATAAATATTTATTTGGCTTTGCCTTTTTAGCCAAAGTTGTTTTAGTTTTTTTGGTTTTTATTAGTGCCCAAGATTTAGCCGATTTTGCTGGACAAAACATCAAAACTGCATTTTCTCAGCAGACTAATTTCTATCATAAATATGTAAGTTTTTATCCCCTAGTTCAAGGCTATAATGAAACCCTTGACCAAATTAAGCAGGAAAAATATCAAACTAAGAACTTATATCCGACTTTAAATCGCGCTGGTGCAATTTATATTGACACTTCTCCCCTTAACTCTGAAAAACCCTATTTATTACAAAATGTAGATGTTAATGTTAACTACTTAAAATTAGTTCCAGTTAAGAAACTAAATGGGAAGAAGGTCATTCTAAGTGATCAAGACACAAACAAAACGATACTATTGCCCCAAAGAAACTTGCAAAATACAGATAAAATTGCGGAATTTTACTCCTCTAAACGCCATGAAAAAGTTAAATTCATTATTATCAAGAACCAGCAAGCATTATTTAACGAAAAAGGACAAAAAATTAACAACTATCAGTATATAACTGTTAGCCCCTTAAAAAATGTTCTGCAAAAACTTGATTTGAATATTCTTACTGGTGCTAGTGCAGATACTTTAAAAATTCCGCTAATCAAAAATCCATTAGCAACTTACAGGCATTATGAAAAACTATTAGCTAAATACAATTCTCGTGATAACTTGCCCCATTTAATTAAGGCAAGTGACAGTGACCTTGAAGAATTAAAAGATCAAGCAGCTAGTTTCTATCTTTCGGACTTTGACTTGTTTTTAAGCTTAGTAACTCTTATAACAGTTACCCTTTCAACGATTAATTTATATTTTTCAATCTTTGGTCGGGAATTTGCGATTAAGCAAGCTTTGGGTCGGCCACTTAGAGAAAAGACATATTTCTATTGGGCTTTAATTTTACTGCAAACTAGCATTCTTCTTGGTTTGATAATAGCCACTAAGATGCTGAATCTAAATAATCTAGTTCTTTTTGCAATACTGACAATTGGCGATATTTTATTTAGCACAATTGCCATTAAATCGTTTTCCAAAAACTTAGTAAGGAGATTTTTAAATGACTAATGCCATCGAGATTACTAACTTAACCAAAAGTTTTAAACACAAACCTGTTTTTCAGGAATTAAACTTAACGGTTCCAGAAAAAGCACTTACTGTTATTTATGGTAAAAGTGGTTGCGGAAAGTCAACTTTATTAAATATTATCGGCTTATTAGAACAAGCTGATGCTGGCACTATCAACTTACTAGGAGAAAAAGCTCCTAAAGCCGGTACAAGAAAAGCACAAAGTTTTATTAAAAATAACATTAACTACCTTTTTCAAAATTATGCATTATTAAATGAACAATCTATAAAGAAAAATTTAGAGTTAGTGCACTTAGTTTCACGTGAAACTAAAGCAGACTTTGACGAAAGAGCTAAAAAAATATTAGCTTCTCTAAATCTAGAAGTTGATTTAAATACTAACGTTGCTAGTTTATCTGGTGGTCAAAAGCAGCGAATTGCATTAGCGCGCACATTACTCAAACCAGGGAAATTAATTCTATGTGATGAGCCAACAGGTTCACTTGATCCCGAAAATAGAGATTACATATTACTAGCATTAAATAAAGCAAAAAATGCTGGTAAAACAGTTTTAGTTGTTACACATGATCCATATATTATCAAAAAAAGTGACTTCTCTTATGATTTAAAAGAACTTTATAAAGACGGGTAATTTGAGAGTTGTCGCTTTATAAATTCATTTAATCCATTTCCATATGCTTCCATACCAAGTTCCTTAAACATTGTAACTGCATTATCACATTTAATTAAATATTTTTTATCTCTCGTAATTTGATACATATTGGCACTTTCAAAGAAATAAATACAACATTTATAGAAGAAAATTGCTGGATTAGTTGAAATTTTGCTTGCAACTTTAGCAAAAAATTTAGCTAAGTCTGGCTTTTTATTTTCAATAGTTAAAATTAGCATATTTGCAATAATTGATAATAAAACTCTTTGAACATCAATATCGGTATCACTTTGATATTGTTTAATTATTTGTTTTGAAATGGCTATATTACTTTCTAAATCATAAAAATCCATAAAATTACAATACAATGCCATATTATTTTTATTAAAGTTAGGACTACTAAATACCTGCTCCTTTAATTTTTGCCGCAGTTCATCATCATTTGGTTCATCAGGCTTTTTTGTTGATTCAAGCCATCCTCTTGCTATCAATTTTTGTTGTTGCTTATCTTTTTCAGATAAGTTGCTTTCATCTATTAAATTTATAACATTAGCAAGTTTTTCTTTATCAGCAGCATAATATGCCTCAATCATTACTGTATCCAAATCATCAATTTCTTGCTTATGTAACCTTGAACCATGATTTAAGCGACTAAAAAATTCCCAAAGAGGAATATTGTTGTAATTTAACAAATCAATTAAATCTTCTGCTGTAATTCGATTAGCATTTTTTTCAACTTTTGAATAATAAGATTGACTTACCACTTCTCCCACAAACTCTTTTTGTCTTTTTCCTTGACTTAATCGATATTCTTTTAAAAGACTACCAATTTGCATAGAACTCCCCCTTTTTTTATTCAAATGTGACTATTTCTCTTAATATAATTATAATCCCTGTAAGATGAAATTAAAATTAAGCAACTTTAATAGGAGGAATAGTATGAACGTTTTTTTAAAGAATAAATCTTACAGGCGTTTTTCAATTGTTAGTTTTCTCTCAGGAACTGGAGATATCCTTTTTTACATGGCTTTGATGACTTATGCCAGTAAGTTAGAGAACTACTCACTAGCACTTTCTTTGATTGCAATTTCTGAATCATTACCTAAATTATTAGATACTTTTTCAGGATACTTAGCTGACAGAACCCGAAAGAAATTCAAAAATATCTTTTTAATGGCACTTATAAGATTCATCTTATATAGCTTAGTTGGTATTTTATTTGCAAGTAAACTATCTGACTGGACACTAGTTTTGATTGTAATCGTAATTAATCTAATATCAGATACTTTCGGCTCTTATGCTGGTGGTTTAGTTGTACCATTAATTGTTAATTTAGTTGGTGAGGAAGATTTTGGTGAGGCCGAAGGATTCACAAGTGGTGTATCACAAGTTATTGGTATTTCTGCCCAATTTCTAGGTTCAGGCTTACTACTTTTTATGTCTTATTCAAATTTAGCCTTTCTTAACGCATTTACCTTCTTATTTGCTGGCCTACTTTACGCCAGTATAGGTCGCAAACAGAAAGATGATAACCAACTAATTGAAAGCCAAGATATTAATCGTGAAAAATTTTTACCTACACTAAAATCTTCATACAACCAAGTTAAAAAACAACCTGGCTTATTAACAATCGTATTAGTTGTCGCTCTTATTAATGGCACTTTAAGTGCCCTACAATCCTTAATTCCAATAGTGATGGTCGCGTATAAAAAGACAATGATAATATCAAATTATAGCTTTACAATCGCAATTATCGGAATTGTAGTAAGTAGTGGATTCGCTCTTGGAAGTATCTGTGGACCACAATTATTCAAAAAAACTACCATATTTTCAATTGTAATTACCGCAATTATTCTTAGTATAGCTACTACTATAATCGCATTTATAGCAAATATTTATATTATTTTGCCCGCTTACTTCATATTAGCTGCAACTGCTAGTTTAGCTTCAATTAAGCTATCACAATGGTTGGTTATGGCTGTTAATCAAAAGATTTTAGCTTCAAGTATGGGCTTGTTAAATACAATCTTGACGGTAATGGCTCCTACTATGACCACCATCTTCACTACAATTTCGGGGAGCACTAACTTTATTGTATCTATGTCAATATTAGTAATTGTTGAAGTTATTATTTTATTCATTGCAATTAAACTGAATCTAACAGCTAGAGAAGCAACTACATCAACATTAGAATAAAAATTTTTAGTTAATTAAAATTCGTTTCACGTGTAACAAAAAAGAGACATCAGATGATGTCTCTTTCGTTTTATTCAAAATTTAAATTTTTGAATTTATTTTGCTAAAGCAGAGTCACTACTATTTGACATAAAAGTTAAGCCAAATAAAACAATGGCAATGATTAAAGCAAAAATACCAAATAAACTAATACTTGGAATTGACATAGTCATGAACCAGCCAATTAAATTCAAAACTAAACCAGCAATATCGCCAGTTAAATTATCCATATCCTTAGTTGCAATATATGCAATACCTGCAACTAAGAAAATAATTCCTGCAATCATCGCATTAGTTGCTAAATGAGCAGTTAAAGCTTGAAATAACATATAAAGTGACATAAGCACCATTACGATTCCTGCAAAAAATTTTGTGTTTTTCATATTTTTACCTCCGAGAGAAATATATCTTTCTCACAGAAGTTATTATAAACCAAATAGGTATTACTATGCAATACCTATTTTGAATACTATTTAAATTTATTTACGTCTAGTTTTCACTAGCAACTTTACGGTAAAACTCTGCCTTAGTTGTTTGAATATATGGTACTAGCCCAAGCCAGCCAATACCTAAAGCAAGTGTTGCTAAAATTCCCCAACCAATAAAGCTTAAATCCAAAACAAATAATTGGAACTTGTGTCCCTTCATCATTTGACGAGATTTAGTAATTGCTTCAGTTACACCTACTTCTTTTCCAGCCTTATGCATATCTTCCAAAATGTAAAAAGTCATTGCGTATGAATATGATTTTATAATACCAGGAATAATGAAAAGCAAAGTCCATAGTCCTGTAAAGATAGAAGTTAATAAAACATTGACGAAGTAGTTGTAAGTTCTACCACCTCTAAATGCTAAAAAGATATTTTTGAAAACATTATTTTCTTTTTGATTATCTACTAAATGTAAGTATCCTACTTGAACACCCGTATTAAACATTCCAGTAATAATTGAAATACCGAATGACAGCATGTAAATGAAACCTGCAAAACTTACAAATAAGGAAATTACAAAACCTGGATCTTCTGCTAAAGCACGTTCTGCCATCATAAAGCCGAAAATACCAGCAGAACCAAACATGAGAAACATAATCCCCCTGCTAACTAAATAGGTAATTATCATTAGCATTAAAGTCATTAAGGCTCCCCAAGCCCAATTATTAGATAATTTTTCCTTTGCATTAAATTTTAGTTCTGAGCGTTTCATAATTGCACCTCCGTACTATAAGCCTATTACACTTATAGTATATAAAAAAATCGTTGCTCTTGCAACGATTTTACATTTTTATTTAGAAATCTGCCTTGTCCGGATCTAAAGCTAAGTTACCTTTTCCTTCTAAGCCATCAAGTAACTTCATTTCTTCATTTGACAATGAAAAATCAAAAACTTGACCATTAGCTTTAATATATTCTTCGTGAACAGACTTAGGAAGTGGTACAAAACCATGTTCTAAACTCCAGCGAATTAAAATTTGAGCCGAACTCTTGCCATGTTCTTGAGCTAACTTATTAACAAGTTCATTACCTAGTAAATCACCTGTTCCAAGTGGTGAATATGCTTCACTTAAAATATTGTGCTTTTCATTCTCTTTACGGACATCAGTTTGTAAGTCACTAGGATTTAAGTAAATTTGGTTAACTGCTGGAACTACATCCGCATTTTCTAATAAGGCATCTAAGTGATGCTTTCTGAAATTAGATACACCAATTGCCCGAATCTTACCAGCTTTTTGGGCTTCTTCCATTGCTTTCCAACTTTCACTATTTAATTCGGCCCAATTATCCCGCATGGCAACAGGATTTGGCCAGTGAATTAGGTATAAGTCAAGATAATCAAGTCCCAACTTCATAAGACTGGCATCAATGGCTTTTTTAGTTCTTTCATAACCATGATCAGCATTCCAAAGCTTGGTTGTAATAAAAAGTTCATCACGTTTAATACCACTACTTTTGATGGCTCTGCCAACACTTTCTTCATTGCCATATGCTGCAGCGGTATCAATATGGCGATATCCACTATTTAATGCAGCTAGAACTGATTTTTCAGCAACTTCTCCATCAGGAGTCTGCCAAGTCCCAAAGCCGACAACGGGGATTTTTACTCCGTTATTCAAGGTATATGTATCACTTAATCCGTTTATAGCCATTTTCTAACCTCGCTTTTCTTACTTACTAAAAGTAATTATATCATCAAACTTACTTTTCACAAGTAAAAAGCATTTGATACATCGCACTAGATAGTGGTGTTTGTAAAAGTAATTCCATTCCCACAGTTGGTTTTTGTTTCGGACCTATTTTTTCTTCTTGAGCACTAATTATTTCAGCTTCTCCCAAGTAGAAAAATTCTCGACTAGCAGAATCACTCTTTTTAACAAACAAATGCAAGTTAATTTTTCCGCTTAAAAGACGCACTACTTCATCTGAATCCAAATGTCTTGGTGAGCGCGTATACCAATGCAAACTGCGTCCATCAGACAAAGTATTATGATATACACTGCTTCTTTTTTCTTCATCTTTATTGTAAATAATAAAAATTGGGCAGTCTTTTTCTCCTACTCGATATCCATACATTGGAGCACTAACATCTAATGGCCAATTAAGTAAATGACAGGCGTCTTTGCGATCATAAGACTTATAAAGTGTAAATTTTTGTTGATTATCATATTGACCATTTAAAGCTATCGCTGTTTTGATAAGGTCGGTAAATAACCTCTTAAAGTCTGCATTCTCTAACGCCTTTTTGATTGGCTCACTAAAAGTAAAATCAAATAAATTAAGCTGTTCAATCAATGGTGCATTGCCATATTGAACCTTTTTAGTGGTTTTACCTGTTTTAACATCGAAGAAATCCAACATCAAAAATTTCTGAATTGAGTCATAAACTTCACTATTATAATAAGCTCCCTGCTTTTTTAGTTCGCTTTCAAATTGATCTCTGTTAACTTTTCCATAATCTAAAATCAATTTTAAAAAGAGCAGTTCATGAATTCTTTTCCCGGGTAATAATTCTTTAGTTAAAAAGCTTAAAACTTTATGTTCAAATGAGCTGATTAAAATTTCAGCTCCCATCTTTTCTAAAAATTCAGCATAAGAAGATAAACTAGTATTTTGCGCAAATACCAATGGTGAAACTGAACCCAGGCGGTAAAAATCATACAATAACGGACTCCTACCTAACTTGTTTTTTAGCTCATGATAGGCGTTCCTTAATTGTTTCAAACCATCAAGTTTTACTTTTTCTAGAGAAGCTAAAATCTTTTCACTAGCAACTTTACTAAAATTAATTGTTGATAAGCCTATAAACGATGGAAGTTGTGCTTCACGCTTAGCCTGATCAATTGAAGCGGACCGATCATCAGTCAATGCTAGAGGAATAAGATAATTATTTTGATAATTACCGATAAAATCAATTACTGTTACATAATCTTTTCCTGGATATTTTCTTAATCCACGGCCAAGTTGCTGGATAAAGACAATACTTGATTGCGTATTACGCAACATAATAATTTGATTTAGACAAGGGATATCAATACCTTCATTAAATAAATCCACAGTAATAATATATTCAATCTTTCCAGCTTCTAAGTCCTTTACTGCCTTTTGACGATCTGTTTCATTATTTTGATTGGTCAAGCTAATTGCCTTATGCCCCCGGTTAGTAAACTCAAGCGCTAATTCTTTTGCTTCTGCCTGTCTACTACAAAAAACTAAGCCATGGGCTTTCTTACCGCAATATCCATAATAATCAATCTCTTTAAGTAGATAATCAACTCGTTTTTCAGCAGTTAAATAGGCTAAATCAGACGTTTCATCTATAGTTTGACCGTTAATTTCATAATCTTCTACTCCAACATAATGAAACGGTGTTAACATCTTTTCTTGCAATGCATCTTTTAATCTAATTTCATAAGCTAAATTATAATCATAAATTTCAAAAATATTTTCTTTATCCATCCGTTCAGGTGTAGCTGTTAACCCTAAGCAAAATTGGGGTTCTAAATAATTTAAAATTTTCTGATACGATGGCGCCGCAGAGCGGTGAGCTTCATCAATTAAAATAAAATCAAACTCTGCTGGATCAATAGTTTTTAACAGCTCATCTTGACTTAAAGTTTGAACAGTCGCAAATAAGTATTTAGCACTATAGTCATGATGATTACCTGAAAGTAGCCCATAATCTTTTTTATGTCCGCCTATTACCTTTTGAAAACTGGCCATCGTTTTTTTGGCAATTTGCGTACGATGAACTAAATATAAAAATCGCTTAGGCTTATATTGCTTAACTGCAAAAGCAGCTAAATACGTTTTTCCAGTTCCAGTTGCTGAAACAACTAAAGCTCGTCTTTGGCCTTGATTGATAACTTCAAATAAATTATCTAAAGCTTCACGCTGCATTTTATTAGGCGTTATTTCCTGGGGAATAAGTGGTTTAGCAGCTTTAGGCTTTATCCAATTCTTTTTATAAGCTTTTATCCAATCAGTTGATAAAGCAATAGAATCTGAATTTAGTTTATATAACTCATTCTTAAATTGTTCAGTTAAACTAGCATTCTCAGTTGAACTTACTTTTAAACACCATTCACTATTAGCAAGCATCGCTGAGCGTGTAAAGTTTGCTGAGCCAATAATTGCTGTTTGATAATTCTCATATTTAAATAAATAGCCTTTAGCATGAAAGCCAGCTTTTGTGCTTATTTTTACAGTTAAATTAGGGATTTTTAGTAACTCATAAAAGACCTTTGGACTATTAAATTGTAAATAAGAGCCAGTAATTATTGTCCCCTGAATTTCAGTATCTTCTAAAACCTGTTTAAACGGGACCAGCATATCCTCGCTAATAAATGCAACTGCCCAGATAAAGGACTTGGCTGATAATAGTTCTTGACGCAAACTCAACCAAATTTTTTCATCACTATTTGACAACAGTTGTGGCGTTAAATTAACTTGCCCTGGATAATTGGAATTATACAAGCCATTTAAAACTGCATCTTTTAAGACTTTATCCATAAAAAACTCTCCAAAACAAAAGGCATCAATTACGATGCCCTTATTCTTACAAATCGATTTCCAGCACAATTGGACAGTGGTCAGCACGCTCACCAGTATCCATCATTTCAGATTTCTTAATCTTATCTGCAATTCGATTGCTTGTTAACCAGTAATCTATTCTCCAGCCTGAATTATTAGCCTTAGCTGTTTTAATTCTCTGTGCCCACCATGAATAAACTTCTGGAATATTTCCATGAATCTTACGAAAACTATCAGTAAAACCAGTTGAAAGTAATTCCGTAAAATCAGCTCTTTCTTCATCGGTAAAACCAGCTGAATGATGATTGTTTTCTGGGTGTTTCAAGTCAATTTCTTCATGAGCTACATTGTAGTCCCCACTAGCTAAAACAGGTTTTTCTTTATCAAGCTTTTGTAAATATTCAATATACTTCTTATCCCAACCTTGACGATCGCCAAGTCTCTTCAACTCACCACCAGCATTTGGTGTGTATACTTGCGTTACAAAGTATTCTGGAAATTCTAAAGTAATAATTCTGCCTTCAAAATCCATGGTATCTGGAGCACCGATTGTTGGATACGTTACCACTGGTTCCAAGGTATTTTTATACAAATACATGGTTCCAGCATAACCTTTTCTTGCGGGTTCTTCAGATGAACGCCAAACATACTCATAGTCAGGAAACAGCTTAGCCAAAATTTCAGCATGTTTTTTAGTTGGACCTGTAGCGCGCAACTTAGTTTCTTGAATTGCTAAAATATCTGGCTTTTTTTCCGCAATTTGGGTTAAAACGTGTCTAGTTTTTTGTGCACGAGCTGAATCACTAGTTAGTGCAGCATTAAGTGAATCAATATTCCATGAAATTAAAAGCATTGAAAAATCTCCCTTTTTTCTTCTTAATTTTATTATAGCGAATATAGCATTTATTGGGAGAAAAAAGCTCAATCTAAAGTCTTAAATGCTTGATCTAAATCAGCTAAAATATCTTCCTTATCTTCTATTCCTACAGATAATCTAATTAAGCCATCGCTGATACCATTTTTCAAGCGGATTTCTCGCGGAATTGAGCCATGAGTCATTACTGCAGGCACTTCAATCAAGCTTTCAATTCCACCTAAACTTTCTGCTAAAGAAATCATATGTAATCTATTAACAAATTCCTCTGCTCTATATTGATCAGCCAATTCAAAAGAAATCATAGCTCCAAAACCCTTCATCTGCTTTTTAGCAATTGAAAAACTAGGATTAGTTTCTAAACCCGGATACATAACTTTTTTAACATATTTACTATCTAAAAGATATTTCACTACTGCTTGTGCATTATCTTCATGCACCCGCATTCTAGCACCTAATGTTTTAATCCCTCGCATCAACAGCCATGAATCATCAGGTGATAAAACCGCACCAATAGAATTTTGTAAAAAGGCTAACTGCTCAGCAATTTTTTCATTTTTAGCAACTGCTATCCCAGCCACTAAATCTGAATGACCACCAAGATATTTAGTGCCGGAATGAACAACAATATCTGCACCTAAATCAAGGGGCTTTTGATTATATGGACTAGCAAAAGTATTATCAACAATCATTAACACGTCATGTTTTTGAGCAATTTCTGCAATAGCTGCTAAATCTGATATTTCAAGTAAAGGATTCGTCGGTGTTTCCAAGTAAATTGCTTTGACATTGGAATTGATAGCTGCAGATACTTCATCAAGATTGCGAGTATCAACTACTGTAAAATTAAGTCCAAACCGTTTCATTACTTGATTAGCCAACCTAAAAGTGCCACCATACACATCTTTTCCAATAATGACTTCATCACCAGCTGAAAGCAGCGAAAATACAGCATGAATTGCGGCAGACCCTGAACTAAAAGCAAATGCGGAGTTTCCATCTTCTAAATCTGCCATTAAACTTTCCAATGCTGCTCTAGTTGGATTACCAGATCTTGAATATTCCCATTTTAATTTGCTGCTTAAAAATGGCTTATGATACGTTGAAGCCCGATAGATTGGCATTGAAACTGCCCCTGTTTCTTCATCTTCATTAATTCCGCCATGAATCAACTTACTATCAAATTTCATAATTACCTCCTGAAAAACAAAAAAAGACGCCAATTCATTTCTGAATTAGCGTCATAGATAAAAAATGCTTACTTTTTGTGTGGATTAATTTATAGCATGCCAAAAAGTGGAGCACATCATCTGTGACGCTCCACTACAACAAATATTAGCATTAATAAATGTTAAATTATTCATTGTTTGGCTCTCCTTAATAATTATGACCACTAGTTTAAACTTACTAAAAAGAAGTGTCAATAATTTTATCTAAAAGTAGATATAAATAGCCATAATAATCCCAGTACACCTAAAATAATAATCTTATTTAAAGAAAGACCCCAATTAGGATTATCTAAAATTCTTTCTTCAATTAGCTCCATCCGTTTTATAACAATATATAAACAATCACGAATATTACAAATAAGTATCCTTAAAGGCAGTTTAGTAACTGTATATGTAGCAGTTTGAGACTTATTAATAATTTTTTGATGCCATTTTTTCGGTCTAATTTCATCAATTAAGGCATCACCAAAAATTTGATACCCGATTTT
Organism: Lactobacillus fornicalis; assembly: GCF_055362665.1. Classification (NCBI taxonomy): domain Bacteria; kingdom Bacillati; phylum Bacillota; class Bacilli; order Lactobacillales; family Lactobacillaceae; genus Lactobacillus; species Lactobacillus fornicalis. The sequence continues at coordinate 30,803 of NZ_JBLTIM010000013.1, read as the reverse complement.
TCCAAAGTGTAGCCCGTCATTTCGAAGCCCATGACATATTTCTTCTAATTCATGTTCATCAGTTTCCATTTCATGGAACAAGTTTAAATAATGCATTCCATAGTCATTTGCTACCCTTTGGACCCAATTGGCATATTTTTCAACCGTTTCATTATCACGAACTCGTTGTTTTTCCTCATCTACTGCAGGCGGACTAACCAAAATAACTTGCTTGGCATCATATTTTGTTAGAATTTTTTTAGCAACTTTATTTAAATTAGTCCAAAATTCTTCTTCCTCAATTTTTTTATGAAACGCACAATCATTGGTTCCAATTAAAATCACCAAATAATCAGCTTTTTCTTGCTTCAAAATTAATTCATCTACGTGAGCTAATAAATAGCGACTATTAATGCCTGGCACAGCAGTATTTAAGATTTCTATATCTGAAAAGTTTTCTTTTAAATAGGCATTAATATGCGGTTCTTTTAAGCCTTCATATCGAACAACAATACTGTCTCCTGTAAGCAATACCTTCATTATTAGCTCTTTAATCCTTTCAATTATTTATTTACTTGATTGTATCAAATAAATTTATCAAATGATTATTTTTTACGTTTCACATGGAACATTGATTTCGTGAATATTTTTTATAAGGTATTCGCACTTCTCGTTTATCACTTAAACAAATTAGCTTTTCACGTTCACCTATATATTTGGGCAATAACGCGATTCCTTTACCTTTTTTAACTAATTCGATGATATTGTCCCATGATGCCAATTCTATTATTTTTTTATTTTTTATTATCTTCAAAGTTCTAATTCTAAATGGGCAATTATGATCACTGTTAACAATTATCGGTATATCTTTAGATAAAGAATTAGTATAAAAATCCGCTATCAAATAGCCCACTCCCACTTGATGATAATCTTCATGACTAAATGAAGCATAAGTTATAATCGTATCGTATTTAGGCTTCTCTATTTCTGTAATTTGTGAACTAGTTAAAACAGTTATATTATCTTTAACAATATCATAATCATTATGTTCAACTATTAACCAATCAAACAGCAATTTAGGCATAACTATATTTTGAGACTTACTTGTTTTAGTCACCGTTTTTAAGAAATCATCTGTTAAGTCAATAACTTTTTTAGCATATTTATAAAATTCAGTTCCTGCTTCAGTAGGTACTAACCCTTGATATGTTCTTTGGAAAAGCAGTAATCGATATTCTTCCTCAATTTTTTTCAATCTTGCCGTAATATTTGATTGAGCATATCCTGTTATCTTAGCAGTTAAGTTTATTGAACGAGTTTCATACAAGTATATAAAAGTTTCAAAATCATGTAATTGCATTTTTACCTCATCACCTTTTATGATAACTATATCCTTTTTTAGTAATACTTAAATAGATTTTTTAATGTTATTCTATTTTCAGTAGAGAAAGGAAGGATTTATATGCCGTACTTAAGAGTTAGATTAGCCTGTCAAAAATCTAACCAAAATATAAAACAAATTGTTGCCAAAGAATTAACCCATTTAGCAGTAACTAAACTAAAAAAAGATCCTAATGCTGCTACAGTTGATATAAAATTATGTGAACCAGAGGATTGGTTTATCGCAGGGAAACCAATATCTCAAACCAACTTAAATAGTTTTTATTTAGAAATAAAAATAACATCTGGTACTAATACTCGCGAAGAAAAAAGCCAATTTGTTCAAGCAAGTTTTGCTAAAATGCAAGAGCTAATCGGGCCTTTAGCCACCACTAGTTACATAGTTATTCAAGATGTAGCTTCAGATTCTTGGGGCTTTGGTGGAAAAACACAAGAATGGCGCTATATTACTAATAAATAAGAATCAGTAATGATTCTTATTTTTTCTTTTTGATATACAAACTTCTCCAAACATTCCAAATTAAAAGCATGCAAAGTATACCGTTAAATAGCCAATTAATCCAATCATTTTTTGCAATTATAAATGGAGTTTTAACTAAAACGCCAACAGCGATTACTACTATGAACGCCAGTAACAATCCGGCTAATTTTAAATCGTTACGTGCCAATTCAACTCCTTTTTTGTTGTAAATCATTCCGGAAACAACATGATTACCATATATTGTAAGCCAGTAGCCTAAAACAGCTAGTATAATTGCGTTTCCTACATCTAAATTACTAAATTGAAAGCCATGTATCAGAAATACCATCGCAACAGCACCATAGATTCCATTAGATGTCAAAAAACCTTTTCGAGGAGTTATTTCAACAATCTCTTGGGCTATCTTTTCAGGATCTTTTCCAAAATATTCATCAGCATCTAATCCATCCTCTTGAGCTGCAATAATATCATCTAAAATTTCAAGCATCCGTTTTTCAAGGATATCTTGATCCTTATTTTTCGCAATATAGCTAGTATAGGTAACAAATTTACGGAAGAATTCTCTATTTCTGAAACTTAATTTTTCTTGCTTATCTTTAGTTTCTGAAATAACGCGATTATATAACATACTACTCTCCTCCTAAAACCTTATTGACTACTTCTTCTAACTGTTGCCATTCTTGTTGAAATTCTAGCTTAGCTTGTTGCCCAGCTGGCGTTAAATAGTAATATTTACGTGCTGGACCATCAGGTGATTCTTGCATTCTTCCTTCAATTAATTTTTTCTTCTCCATTGAAGCTAATAAAGGATAAATCGTTCCCTTGGGTACATTAGTTAAGCCATAATCATCCAACTTTTTACTTAAGCTATAACCATACTCAACATTTTTTTCAAGAATAGTTAACATTACTCCTTGTAAAATGCCTTTAAGAATTTGACTAGAGATATCACGTTGCATTGCGTCACCCTCCCTAATAACTAATTTGCTTTACCTACTAGTAGAATACCATTAATTTAGCTATTTTGTAAAGCATACTAGCTATTCAAAAAAAGTAGCCGATTAAAATCGGCTACTCTTAATTGAGGTGTTAAGCTTATTTTTGTTCACTTGTTTGATTAGCTTTTTCTTGAGCAAGTAACTTATTATCATACATCTTCATGAATGGGTACCAAACAAGGAAGGCAAGAAAAACATTAATTACTGCCAATACAGCAGCTTTCCAATCACCACCGGTACCAATAAAAGCACCTATACCTAATGGAGAAGGCCAAGGCATCTGCGCAATAACCTTACCTACCAAGCCTAATTTAATAGCCCAATAAGAGGTAGTAGCAGTTACCATTGGAGCAAGAATGAATGGGAACATTAAGATAGGGTTATATACAATTGGACATCCAAAAACAATTGGCTCATTAATATTGAAGAATGCTGGTACAATTGCTGTTCTACTTAAAACTTTAAGTTGGGCTGAACGTGCTCTAAAGGCCATCCAAATAACAATCCCTAAAGTTGCACCAGAACCACCAATAATTACAAACATGTTCATAAATTCACCAGCAAATACATAATGAGCACCTTTGTAGTTAGCGGCAAAGTTAGCTAACGCAATTGGAGTATAGAAGGCACCTATAATATTAGCACCATGTATTCCCATTACCCATAAGAAATGAACTAAGAAAACAATTACCAAAATTCCTAACCAGGTATTAGTTAAGTTAGTTACAAAGCTAAATGGTAAAGCAATAACATTAAAGATATCAGTTCCTACAAAAACTAATAATCCTTCAATGATAACTACTACAAAACCAACTAAGAATGCAGGAATTAATGCAGTAAAGGCATTTGCTACACCTGTTGGAACTTGCGGTGGCATCTTAATAACCCAATTGTGCTTTACAGCTAATTGATATAACTTTACAGCTAATACAGCCATAATAATACCAACAAAGATACCTGCTGTACCTAATCGATTAAGTCCAGATGATGTAACACTAAAACCACTGACTGTTCCTGCACCATCTTTGACCGCTTTTGAAATAACTTCTACCGTACCATTTTTTACAACTAATTCTGGTAAAGTCATAAAGAAAGCGAACATCGACAAAAGTGCACCATTCATTGGTGTCATATTCAGCTTTTCTTCAGTAGCTATAATTTTGGTATATTCATAACCTAAAACTATATTAAAGTATAGTGCTAAAGCTCCCATACTAGCATAGTTGATAGTCATATAAAGTGGCGTAAAGTGAACAAAGCTAGCATTCCAAATACCTTGTAATTGTGGGAAGGCCATTGGAATAACATTTAATACCAGCATCATTGATCCAACAATAGTAAATGGAATTGATGCCAGCCCTGCTGCCATAATTGCTCGAACGAATCTAAAGTTGGCCATCTTACCCATTGGCCCTAATAGATGCTCGTTCATAAACTTAATTATCTTATTGTTTTCCATATTCATTTCCCCTACTCAAGCATGAACTATTTCTTTAATTCAGCCATTTGCTTATATACATCAACTAGTTCTTGTGCCAAATCAATATATGTGATTGCTGTCATCAAATGATCTTGAGCATGAACTACTAGTAAGGTTAATTTGGCATGATTTCCTCGTGCTTCCTCTGTAAGCATTCCGGTTTGTGTATTATGCGCATCAACTAACGCTTCATTTGCTGCCTTAATCTTAGCTTCTGCTTTATCAAAGTCACCTTTTTTAGCTGCATCAATTGCTTCTTTGGCAAATGCTTAATAAGTTGCTTTCCTAGAGTATTATCATCATCACTATCTTTATCATCTGAATCATTAGTATCACTATCTGAATCGGTATCGGAATCCGAGTCAGATGAATTATCTTCCATCTCGTTATTGAATTCTACATAAGTTTTCTTACCATCAGGATCAACTATCACAAGTTCAATCTCAACATAGTCACTATTTTTCATAGCAAATGATAATGTTTTTGTTTCACCTGCACGTAATTCGATTTTTCGTGTTTTAACTGATTGATCGGTATCTTTATCAAAATCTGGGGAATTTTTGATAGTAACTGTACAATCTCTCAAACCTTTTAGTTTCAGAGATACTTTACCTTTAGAATTAGTATCAATTGAAAACATTTTATTTTCAGTATCCCAATTATCTTTAGAAGTTAACACTTCGAAGTATTTTGAATTGGTATGATTACCTTTATCTTTTGCTATTACTTCATCAGTATGCAACATAAAATCCTTAGGTGAAGATATTCCCATGACTGCAAACAGTAAAGCAAGTATAGTTATTGCAAATATAGTCTTATTATATCTAGGCTTTTTACCTTTTTTATTCAAAAGAACTAAATATGCAAATATACCTAAAGCTCCAAGTGTTGTTACACCCATAATTACTTGAAACAACAAAATATTAGTAATATCTGCTGTAAACCCTAAAAAACAACAAAGAGCAAAAATCAAACACAATAAAAACCATATATATTTTTTCTTACTATAAAAAAGGCTAGATAACAAACCTGATACTACTAATAAAACTATCCCTACTATCATAAATTCCTCCAAATAAATTAAAAGTCATACAAGGCGCATTTTACCCCCCCCGATTTATTCCTTGTCAAGATTACCTATATGTGAAATAAAACAAAAAATCCTCAACTTATGTTGAGGATTACTAACTATTATTCAAAAAAGTTCAAAATAATATTCTTATATGCTTCTATTACTGCTAAATATGAAGAAATCGTCGTATATTCATTTATTTGATGCGCTAATTTCCACTTATCAGGACCTAAAATAAAGACTGGCAAATCTGGTCTACGTTTAACAAAAACAGACGCATCTGTTGCTCCATTAATAATTCTGAGCTTGGGCTTTCTTAGATTGGCAAAGGCGTCGGTAGTAGCGGCTAACCCCTTCTTAACAAATGCATCATCGGGGCTAGTAACCACTGGATAAAAGTTATGAATCAATTCAAATTCTAAGTGAGTAGCTTCAGCTTGATTTAGCTTTGAAACTAATGCTTTCAATGATTTAATCACTTCTTCATTGCTGAAAGCCTTGGTTGGTCTAATATTGCCTTCTAACTTAGCTTCAGCGGGAATAATATTAACCTGCTTTCCACCTTCAATGACCGTAATGCTGTGCTTAATTTCGCCTAAATATGGATCTTTTGGTGCATTATTAAATAACTCTTGTTCAGCTACATAAAACTTAACTAAACCAGTGATTGCATTCTTTCCTTCTTCCGGTCTAGATGAGTGAACAGCTTGACCATGACTTTTAATGCGATAGTTCAAACTACCAGAATGAGCATATACAATGTCACCACCAGTTGGTTCACCAACTATTAAGGCCGCTAAATCTGCCGCATAACTCTGTTCTTCTAACCGATTAGCACCCGGAGTTCCATATTCTTCTCCAGCCGTAGCTAAAAAGCGTACATGCCCTTTTATCCGCCCGGATTCAACAAGTTCAATCAAAGCAATAACTTCTGCTGCCAGCCCACTTTTCATATCTGCACTGCCGCGACCATAAAGCTTATCACCGTCAAGTTTAGGTTCAAACGGATTGCTCTGCCACTTGGCTTCATTTACTAAGTCAACGGTGTCCATATGCCCAGTAAGACCTAAAATCGGCCCTGAAGCTTGCGGATTTAGTTCCATAATTAGATTCGCCCTCTTATCGCCAAAAGCATCAATCGCAGCTTCAATATTGTGTTTAGCAAATAATGCTTTCAAATAAGTTGCTACCTCAAGTTCATTGCCATTGATGGAGTTAATTTTAATTAAATCGGTTAAAACCTGAATTCGTTCCTGTTTATTCATAGTTTGCATCTCTTTTTAATTTTTATTTCATATTCTACAGTGGTAGAAGTGCAGATTGCAAATAATAAGGATACTGAATCACCGATAAATCATTTATTACACCGAAAATTAGCAAATGGATTTAGATTTTTTTGAATTTCTCATATAAGTGTAGGCAATAAAAAAGGCGGTTCTAACGAACCACCCGCAAAACGTCGACGACGGATTGAGTAACCAGCTCATCCTTTGCACGTCAATCATATTCTTCATTACATCACTATTATATCATGATCAAATAGCTTAAAATGACACCAGTTTAATCCTGTGCTTTTCTCATTGCATATAACTTTAGACAACAAAAAAGACACCGAACGTATCGGTGTCCCAACTTCATTCATTCCAATGCTGACTAAAGGGTTCGAACCTTCGACCTCCTCATTACTAGTGAGGTGCTCTGCCAACTGAGCTAAGTCAGCAACTTTTCGTGTTGCCTTAACACAATTAATAATTTAACCATAAAAATTAGGTTTGTGCAAGCTTTTATTTGAAATTTTTTTCTGTTTTTTGCCTAATTTTATATTAGAATGGAAGTTGTATTGATTTACTACAAATATAAGGGGAGTATCAAAATGACAATTTTGGCTATTGCCGGTTTTACCACTCAAGTTGAATGGTTAATTAGAATTATCGTTGCTGCACTTTGTGGTGCAGTAATTGGTTATGAACGTGCTATCCAGCGTAAAAGCGCTGGTGTAAGAACTCATATTGTTGTCGCTGTTGCTTCTGCTTTATTTATGATAGTTTCTAAATATGGCTTTTACGACTTATTGACAACAAATGAGATTGCTCTAGACCCTTCAAGAATTGCAGCTCAGATTGTTACAGGTATTTCCTTCATCGGTGCCGGAACTATTTTAGTTCGCCGTGAACAAATTTCTGGTTTAACAACCGCTGCTGGTGTCTGGGCTACTTCTGCTATTGGTATGGCCGTTGGGTCCGGTTTATACACCATTGGAGTTTTAGCAACAATTTTCATCTTCTTTATTCAAATGCTATTTCATGATGATTCAATTATTTCCAGAATTATTATCCATGTTCGTTTTAACGTTCAAATTGTTTGTGTTAATACGCCTAATATTCTTAACGAAATTCAAAATGAACTCGAAAATAATCATGTTGAATCTATCGCTATTAAGATTTTAGATGTCGATGATGAACAAATTGTTTTTAATGCTGATGGAATTATTAATAATAAAATTGATGAAAATAATATCATCATGCATTTGCGCAAATATCCAGATATCAAACGAATCATTTACACCCGTGGTGGTAAATAAGATTAAGGAAGAGTCAAGTTTTGGCTCTTTTTTTCTTTATTAAAAAATAAAGTATTAAAATATAGCTATTATACTTTGAGAGGATGGATAAAATGGCAGGTCCACTTGATTATTTGCGTTGGCGCGGTGATTTATCATTTAAGCAAAGGCAATATAATAGCGTTGATGGGGCTATTTTAGCTTCTATTGCTTATTTACCTTTTGATGAGTCAATTGTAGGCCATAGCCTAAAAGAAGCATGTGAACGTATTTTAGCGCTTTACAGTGGCTCTTTGGATTTGCACCGAAAAACAGAAACTAGACTTTTAGTAAAAAGCCCTCGTTTTGCAGATTTAAAAATTCTAGATTGGACATCCCGTTTAGAGGCTGAACCAGCTCCTTTACAATTTGCTGCTTTAACTTTGCAATTAGATAAAAATACTATTTTAATTTCCTTCCGAGGAACTGATAGTTCTGTCGTTGGATGGAATGAAGATATGATTATGAATTACAGTTATCAGATTTATGGTCAAACTGTAGCACGTGATTACCTTGAAGCAATGGCAGATAAATTTAAAAATTGTAAAATTTATATCACAGGTCATTCAAAAGGTGGCCACTATGCAATTCATTCACTAGCTGCTGCACGCTACGATGTTCAAGATCGAGTAATAAATGCTTTAAATTTTGATGGACCAGGTTATCGTTCAGTATTTGCAGAAAGTGCGGGCTTTAAACGCGCAATTGATAAAATGCGGACCTACGTACCTGAAAGTTCTGTTTTTGGAATTATGCTCGATCACCCCGAAAGGACATTAGTAGTAAAAAGTGTCTATCCGATGATGCACCAGCATACTCCACTCAATTGGAGTGTGGGACGTAATAGTTTTGTATTAGCAGAAGGATTAACGACTTCAGCCCGTATAATTCGGCACGCCTTAATTCAATTCAATCAATCTATTCCAGCAGAAAAACGTGGTCAACTCTGGTCAGCTATCTTTTTAGCATTCGAAAATATGGATATTACAGATATGAATGTATTTACTGAGCATCGTATTCGCGGTACTTGGACTTTAGGAAAGGTTGTAATGGGCATGGATCCTGAAGTGCGCCAAGTAGCAACTGAAATGATTAAGCTTATTTATCAAAGTGCCAAAAATAATTACTTACCATTTTCTGAAGGTGATTTCAGTGCTTGCCCTAAGAGTAATGACTCAAGCAAGGCTCCAATCTTTTTTGAAAGTTATAATTTTAAAGACTAAAAAGGATGTTTCATGAGAAACATCCTTTTATCTTACTCATCATGAGCATAATCCAAATTTGAAAAACGGTTATACGGTTTTGAAAACATTAACTTAACTGTACCACGACTACCAGAACGGTTCTTTTCAATGATAACTTCAACTTCTCCATTATCATCATCCCCCTGCTGGTCGTTATCTTCGCTACCTTCTTCATCACGGTAATAATCATCCCGATATAAGAAAGCAACAATATCCGCATCCTGTTCAATTGAACCTGATTCACGAATATCTGATAATACAGGCCGTTTATCCTGGCGCTGTTCAACTGACCGTGATAACTGTGATAAAGCTATTACTGGTACGTGCAATTCTTTAGCTAATTTTTTTAATTGCCGCGAAATCGCAGAAACTTCTTGCTGACGTGATTCACTCTTAGGACCTTCAATTAGTTGCAAGTAGTCAATTACTATTAAACCTAAATTGCCATCCTCTTTAGCTAATTTTCTAGCTTTTGCACGAATCTCACTCATCTTAATACCTGGAGTATCATCAATAAAAATCGATGCTGTAGCTAACGCTCCTGCTGCAACAACTAATTTATTCCACTCTTCATTATTTAATTGCCCAGTTCTTAAATGCATAGAATCAATTAAGCCTTCTGATGCTAACATTCTTTGGACAAGCTGTTCGCCACTCATTTCTAGTGAAAAAACAGCTACCGTCTTATGGTCATGAAGCCCCGCATATTGAGCAACATTCATTGCAAATGAAGTCTTACCCACACCAGGTCGTGCTGCTAAAATTATCAACTCATCTTCATGAAGACCTGTTGTCATTTTATCTAAATTAACAAAACCTGTAGATAATCCTGTTACATCTGTATCAGCGGCTGTTGCAGCATTGATTTCATCAAGAGCTTTTTGAACAACTTCTTTGATATTTCTAAACCCAGCTGAATTAGTATCAGATGACACATCCATGATTTGCTTTTCAGCATCATCCAAAATATTAGCAACATCATCGCTACCTTCCATAGCATTTTGAATGATTTTTTGACTAGCTGCAATTAAGCGACGCAATTGAGATTTACGGTGAACAATTTGAGCATAATAAGTAACGTGAGCACTCGTCGGTGTTGCTACCGCTACATCACTTATGTAAGCAATGCCACCTATATCTTCTAATTGTTTTCGCTTAGCTAATTCATCACGAATAGTCAAAGGATCAATAGCTTCGTCCCGATCTACTAAATCTTTCATAGCAGCAAACAAAATTCGATTAGCTCGCTCATAGAAATCATCTGCAGTGACTATAGCTTCTGCATCAGCAATTGCCTCAGGATCAATAAAAATCGCCCCAAGGACGGCTTTTTCAGCCTCTGAGTCATGAGGAATTTGTGGTGAAACTACGTTATCCATTTCTTATGTACTACCCTATTCTTCAGTAATATGTACTCTAATTGTTGATTCAACACCCTTGAATAATTTAACTTTTACGTTAGTATAACCAAGAGCTTTAACTGGTTCAGGTAATTCAAGTTTACGTTTATCAATCTTTAAACCAAATTGTTGTTCCAAGCCTTCAACAATCTTCTTTCCACTGATTGAACCAAATAAACGGCCATCTGTGCCTGCTTTAGACTTGAATTGGACAACTGTGTTATCACTCTCAAGTTGCTTCTTGATTTTGATTGCATCAGCTTTCTCAGCTTCATATGCTGCCTTTTCGTTAGCTTCAACTCGCTTCAAAGTATTAAGGTTACCCTTGTTAGCTTCTTTAGCTAAGCCTCTTTTGATTAAATAATTTTGTGCATAGCCATCTGGCACATTTTTAACTTCTCCACGTTTACCACGACCACGAACATCTTGTACAAAAATAACTTTCATAAGAAACCTCCTAAAATAATTATTCGTTTTCTTCTAGATAATCTTCTATTGCTTTTTCTAGTTTTTCTTTTGCTTCATCAATCGTAATATCTTTCAATTGGGTTGCTGCATTAGATAAGTGACCTCCACCTCCCAATTTTTCCATAATTACCTGGACATTGATATCTCCCATTGATCTAGCTGAAATACCAATTGTATCTTTTTTGCGCCTAGTAACCGCAAAGCTAGCATCAACGTGTTCTAGTGATAATGCCATATCAGCTGCCTGAGCTGTCACAATTGGGTCTATTATTTTATCGTCTGGCCCCAAAAGTAAGGCTATATCATCTTTATACATCTTTAAACTAGCTACTAACTTAGCCTTTTGGGTGAAACTTTCTATATCTTCTTTTAACAAATCTGACACAATTGCTGAATCTGCCCCAATTGACCGCAAATAACTTGCCGCATCAAAGGTTCTAGTACCAGTTCTAAGAGAAAATTCTTTAGAGTCAACGGTAATTCCGGCCAACATTGCTGTAGCTTCCAAATCTGTCAATAATTGTTCCCCACGCTGTGGCTGATATTCTATCATCTCAGTAACTAATTCACATGTAGATGAAGCATATGGCTCAATATAAATAAGCATTGGATTTTCAGGGAATTCTTCCCCTCGACGGTGGTGATCAATAATTACTAAACGATTCTTTAATTTATCATATAATTTTGCATCATATGTAATTGAATATTTAGAGTGATCCGCCATTACCAATAAAGATTGATCTGTTGCTTGTGCTAGCGCATCTTCAGGACTAATAAATAAATCTAAGTCCTTTTCTTTTTCTAATCGTGCAACCAAACGTCCTACATCATAGTTAGTATGATTAGTATCTAAGACTACATGCGCTTTTACACCATGTGCACGAGCAATTTTGACAATCCCTATACCACCACCAATGGCATCCATATCTGGGCGTTGGTGTCCTACAACAAAAATTTGATCTGCATCTTTAAAAATTTCTTGTAAGGCTTGAGAAACCATTCTTGCACGAACTCGAGTCCGTTTTTCCATTGGATTAGATTTTCCACCAAAGAAACGAGCTTCTTTACCAGGTTCACGTAAGACCACCTGATCTCCGCCTCGTCCCAAAGCAAGGTCCAAATTAGACTGTGCTTGATCTGCTACTTCATTTAATGAGTCGCTACCATAAGCTAATCCAATAGAAAGCGTCAATGGAGTATTATTACGACTAGTTTCTAACCGTACTTTATCAAGTACAGAAAACTTATCACCCTCCAATTTCTTTAAATCTTGCATATGCGTAAGCAACAAGAAATGGTCTTCATCTATTCTCTTTAAATATGCATGGAACTTAGCCGCATATTCACTCAAGGTATTTTGAACATATGAACTCATTAAGGCTAACTCTTGATCATGCATCCCTTGACTCAATTCATCATAATTATCAATGAATATTAAACCAATTGCCAATCTTTCAGCTTCATATTTTTCTTCAATTTGGGCATAGCGTGTAATATCTAACAAATAAATAACGCCTAAATTATCTTGAACAATCATTTCAAATTGTCGACTGCCCCATTTTACGAGCTGATTTTGAGATGTTTTTTTATTAGATAAAATAGTTTCAAAAATTTTACCCAATTCCGGATCAACTGATGAAATAGAACGTCCTAAAACATCCTCATCTTCCAAATACATTTGTAAATATGGGTTTACCCACTGAATATGATGATCAGAATCATAAAGCAAAATGCCTAATGGCATTTTTATCATAGCTTCTTGTTCACTACGCTTAATACGATACGATAAATTAGCTGCAAAATTACTTGCATTACCGGCTAAAATATATGCCCCATAGACTGTAAAAGCTACAATTAAAACGAAAATTAATACCATCGCTAGTCCAAAGAAAGGACTAATCATAACTCCCACTACAGCACTAAAGAGTGACAAAAAGATAACGATTAGAACTGAAGAACTTAATCGTGAGTCTTTTATAAACTCCGGTAATTCTAGTTTTCTAAAAAAATCTTTCATGAAGATCCTCTCTAGTTTGAAAATAAACTACATCAAGTTTATTATACCGTATCTTTACTTATAGACCACTTATCAAGACATAAAAAAATCGCAGTTAGCGATAAAAGCTAACTGCGACAGTTAATATCTGTTTTAGTCTTCTGCTACGAATGGCAATAAGCCCATAATACGAGCTCTCTTAATTGCAATAGTCAACTTACGTTGGTTCTTTGCACTAGTGCCAGTGACACGACGTGGTAAGATTTTACCTCTTTCAGAGATAAAACGTTTCAACAGATCAACATCTTTGTAATCGACGTAGTCGATGTGGTTTGCGGCAATGAAGTCAACCTTACGGTGACGACGGCCGCCTCTTCTTTGTTGAGGCATGTCTCTAGATCCTTTCTATAAATTTAGAATGGAAGATCATCATCCGAAATATCAATTGTTGAACCTGAATCAGCAAATGGATCCTGTGGTGCAGCATTATTGGTATTTGGAGCACTATTATTCGCTTGGAAATTAGTATTTTGATTACTATTTCCAGCATATGAACTTCCGTTATTTTGTGGCGCATAGCCACCATTTTGGGAACGAGCTTCACGATCTTTACGTGATTCAAGTAGTGAGAAATTATCAACAATAACTTCAGTCACATAAACTCTTTGCCCATCCTTATTATCGTAGCTTCTGGTTTGGATTCGGCCATCAATACCAACTAATGAACCTTTATTAGTGAAATTGCAGAAATTTTCTGCAGCCTTTCTCCAGATTACACAGCTAATAAAATCAGCCCCGCGTTCACCTTGTGCATTAGCATATTGACGATCAACTGCCAATGTAAAAGTAGCAACGCTAATCCCACTACCAGTAGTGCGTAAATCAGGATCACGTGTTAAACGGCCAACAAGTACAACTCTATTAATCATACCTATTTCCTCCTCTTCCTAATTCACGAAAACAAACTACTTATCTAACTTAACGGTCATTGAACGTAAAACTTGGTTGTCGATTCTTGAAAGACGACCAAATTCATCGACTGCTTTAGCATCTTCTGCAGTGAAAGTCATAATGTGGTAAGTACCTTCACGATACTTGTTGATTTCGTATGCAAAACGACGCTTGCCCCAGTCTTTTGATTCAACCATTGTAGCACCGTTATCAGCGATAACTTTATCGTATTTATCAACAACGGCTTTCTTTGCTTCATCATCAATATCAGGCTTGATAATGTAAGTTACTTCATACTTGGTTGTCATTGACTATTGCACCTCCTTCTGGACTAAATGGTTCTTACTAAATGTTTAAGAACAAGGAGTAATCGAAAAAATATTACTCACAGTTCATCATTCTAGCACAGAACAAAAAAATTACCAAACTTTTTATACGTGATCCTGATAGTTTTTTCTATCACTAATTAGATACACCAAAAAGTTGGTAATTTTATTTTTTATTCAAAAATTTTATTCTTCAGATTTAGAATTTTCGTCTTGATCTTCTGTATCATCATCTTCATTAGGAACTGCGGTCAAACTTGCGACACTATCGCCTTCGCCTAACTTAATCAAGCGTACACCCATAGTTGCTCTACCAGTTTGTGAGACATCCTCAGTCTTAAATCTGATCATAATTCCATCAGTGGTAATTAGCATGATATCAGTTGTACCATCAACCACAGTCATCCCGGCAAGTGGGCCATTCTTCTTACCTAACTTGGTCGTTAAAATACCTTTACCGCCACGACCCTTAATTGGGTATTCACTAACAGCCGTCCGCTTACCATAACCATTTTCAGAGATTACTAAGACTTCTGCACCTGGCTTAAGCACTTCACTGCCGACAACATAGTCATTTTCACGCAAGTTAATTCCGCGAACTCCGGCAGCTGATCGTCCCATTACACGAACATCACTTTCTTTGAAGCTAGCTGCATAACCCATGTGAGTGCCAATAATAATATTTTGCTTGCCATCAGTAGTTAAAACGTTACTTAATTCGTCCCCATCGCGTAAAGTCAAAGCAATTAACCCTGAATTACGGATATTGCTAAATTCTTCAACACTAGTCCGCTTAACAACACCCATCTTAGTAATAAAGAACAAGTTTCCATCTTCATGCCCTTCAGGAACATTAATCATAGCTTGAATCTTTTCACCTTTATCAAGTTGAAGCAAGTTAATAATTGGTAATCCTTTAGCGGTTCTGCTATATTCAGGAATCTCATAAGCTTTCTTAGAATATACTTTACCCTTATTAGTAAAGAACAATAAGTAATCATGCGTACTTGAGTATGTTAAGCGTTCAATAAAGTCATCATCTTGCACACCCATACCCTTAATTCCACGACCACCACGATTTTGAGTTCTAAATTCACTAACTGGCATCCGCTTAATATAGCCATTATGAGTTAAAGTCAAAAGCACATTTTGCTTTTCAATTAAATCTTCATCTTCAATTGAAACAACTTCACTAGCTGTAATCTCAGTTCTTCTATCATCACCAAAACGTTTTTGAATATCAAGTAATTCAGTATAGATAATATGATCAATTCGTTCAGGCTTGGCCAAAATATCCTTGTAGTCAGCAATTTTGACTAATAAGTCTTGATATTCTTGTTCTACTTTATCACGTTCTAATCCTGTCAAACGAACTAGTCGCATATCCAAGATAGCTTGCGCTTGCTTATCATCTAGTTCAAAGCGTGAAATCAAAGTTGCCTTAGCAATATCGCTTGATTCAGAATTACGAATAATATTAACAATTTCATCAATATGATCTAAGGCAATTCTTAATCCTTCTAGAATATGAGCACGAGCTTCTGCCTTATCTAATTCAAACTTAGTTCTACGTCTTACAACGTCTTCTTGGTGATCAAGATAGTATTGGAGCATTTGTTTCAAAGTTAAGAAGTGTGGTGCTCCGTTAACAATTGCTACCATGTTCATTCCGAAGTTAGTTTGCATTTGGGTTTCTTTAAATAGATTGTTCAAAACCACGCTAGCACTAGCATCACGACGAATATCAATTGTAATTCTCATCCCATGACGGTCTGATTCATCACGGACTCCAGTAATTCCATCAATTACTTTGTCCCGTGCTAATTCTGCAATTTTTTGTACCAACATTGCCTTATTAACCATAAATGGAATTTCGGTAACGATAATTCTTTCACGGCCACTCTTTTCTTCTTCAATGTTAGTTTTTGCACGTACAACAACATTGCCTTTTCCGCTTTCATAAGCGTGCAAGATTCCACTTCGGCCCATAATTACCCCACCAGTTGGGAAGTCAGGTCCTGGTATTACCTTCATCAAATCCATTGTAGTTGCGTCTGGATTTTTCATTAAAAGATGTAGGCCTGAAATAACTTCAGACAAGTTATGAGGTGGAATATTAGTTGTCATACCAACAGCGATACCACTAGCACCATTAACTAATAAACTAGGAATTCTAGCAGGCAATACTAATGGTTCGTTTTCAGTATCATCATAGTTTCTTTGCCAATCAATTGTATTTTTATTAATATCACGGAGCATTTCTAGAGCAATTTTACTCATTCTAGCTTCGGTATAACGCATAGCTGCTGGGCGGTCACCATCGACTGACCCAAAGTTACCGTGACCGTCAATTAACATATAACGGTAACTAAAATCTTGCGCCATGTGTGCCATTGCTTCATAAATTGAGGAGTCACCGTGTGGGTGGAACTTACCCATAACTTCCCCAACAATTCTGGCACTCTTTTTGTATGGCTTATCAGGAGTAACTCCTAATTCATTCATTCCATAAAGAATCCGCCGTTGCACAGGTTTCATTCCATCGCGAACATCAGGTAAAGCCCGAGCAACAATAACACTCATTGCGTAGTCAAGGAAAGAGCTACGCATAGTATGAGTTAAATCGACATTTCTAATTCTGCGATCTTGACCTTGATTATCCATCTAGCTCCTCCTTATGCATCCAAGTTTTCAACATATTTAGCATTCTTAGTAATAAAGTCACGTCGTGGTCCAACTTCATTACCCATTAACATTTCAAAAACTGCATCAGCATCTTCAGCATACGCTGGATCAACACGGTCAAGTCTTCTGTTTTCAGGGTCCATAGTGGTTTCCCACAATTGATCAGCTGACATCTCACCTAACCCCTTGTAACGTTGAACAGTTGGCTTAGGACTTGGTTGAAGAGAACCTAAGTAATCGTGTAATTCTTCGTCACTATCAAGATACTTTATAATTTTGCCTTGTTTTACTTGGTAAAGAGGTGGACGAGCAATATAAACATATCCTGCCTTAATCATTGGCTTCATGTAGCGGTAGAACAATGTTAAAAGCAAAGTTCTAATGTGGGCACCATCGACATCGGCATCAGTCATAATAATTAACTTATGATAACGCGCTTTTTTAACATCAAAATCAGCTCCAAATCCTGTTCCTAAGGCCGTGAACAAGGTTCTAATTTCTTGGTTAGCTAAAATTCGATCCATTGAGGCCTTTTCAACGTTCAAAATCTTACCTCTGATTGGCAAAATAGCTTGCGTCAATCTTGAACGTCCCTGCTTTGCAGAACCACCAGCAGAGTCCCCTTCGACGATAAATAATTCTGAAATTTCTGGATCGTTACTAGTATTATCGGCCAATTTTCCAGGTAAGTTAGCAATTTCAAGGCCTGACTTCTTCCGAGTGACTTCACGAGCACGTTTAGCTGCTATTCTAGCTTTTTCAGCTAATTGCCCTTTTTCAACTATTTTTCGACCAACACTAGGGTTTTCTAGTAAGAATTTACTAAAAGCTTCAGAAAAAGCCTTATCTACCGCAGCTCTTGCATCTGAATTACCTAATTTGGTTTTTGTTTGACCTTCAAACTGTGGGTTAGGGTGCTTAATTGAAATAACTGCAGTCATTCCTTCACGAATATCTTCACCAGATAGGTTAGTATCGCTATCTTTAAAGATTTTGGCCTTACGTGCATAATCATTAATTACCCTAGTCAAAGCAGTCTTAAAACCAGCTTCATGCATCCCACCTTCGTAGGTATGAATATTGTTGGCAAAAGTCATCATAGTGGTTTTATAACCAGTAGTATATTGCAAAGCGACTTCAACATTAATACCATCATAGTCACCTTCAACATAAACTGGTGTATCAAACAACTTTTCTTCTTTTTTATCTAAAAAGGCTACGTACTCTTTAATTCCGCCTTCGTAATGGTAGACATCTGTTTCAGCTGAGCTTTTACGTTTATCGGTAAAAGTTAACTTGAGCCCTTTATTCAAGAAGGCCAATTCTTGAATTCTCTTTTTCAAAATTTTGTCGTCAAAAACAATAGTTTCAGTAAAGATATCGGGATCTGGGTAAAAATGCACTATTGTTCCGTGTTGTCCTGGATCAACAGTACCAATTTGCTTCAATTCATGTTTTACTCGGCCGTGATCAAAATCAATAAAGTATTTTTTGCCATCACGCATAACCGTTACTTCAACTTTAGTGGATAAGGCGTTTACTACTGAAGCACCTACACCGTGTAACCCACCAGATACCTTGTATCCGCCACCGCCAAATTTACCACCAGCGTGCAAAACAGTATAAACAGTTTCAACTGCAGGACGGCCTGTTTTTTCTTGAATATCAACTGGAATACCACGACCATCATCTTGTACAGTTACACTGCCATCTTCTTCAACAGTAACCTCAATTTTAGTCGCAAAGCCGGCTAAACATTCATCGATACCGTTATCAATGATTTCCCAAACTAAGTGGTGTAAACCTTGAGAACTGGTAGATCCGATATACATCCCTGGTCTTTTTCTTACGGCTTCTAGTCCACCAAGAACTTGGATTTGACTGGCATTATACTTATCTGCTTCTTTTTCGTATTCTTTGACATCTTTCATTTTGTCATCTGCCATTATTAATCGTCTCCTTCACTGATAACTCCGGCTTTTAATCTAAAAATCTTAGGCGTTTTTACTATTTCCCAGGAAATACCTTCTAAATCTGTAGTGGTAATAAAAGTTTGAGTCTTTCCATGGATGTAATTTAGTAAAGCTGACTGTCTTGTGTGGTCAAGCTCACTCATTACATCATCCAAAAGTAATGTAGGGTATTCTCCTGTAATTTGATGAATTAGCTGAATTTCAGCCAATTTTAAGCTTAAAGCAATTGTTCTTTGTTGGCCTTGTGAGGCATATAAATGGGCATCTTTTTTATCTAACAAAAATTGCAAGTCATCACGATGTGGCCCGGCTAATGTTGTACCAGTTCTAATTTCTCCAGCTTCATTTTTCTTAAAGCATGCTAACACTTCATGATAAATACTTTCACTTGATGTTTGCCCAGAAGTCAAAGTAACTGATGGGTTATAAACCACTTCTAACCGCTCTTTTTCATTACTAATAGCTGCATAAGCCTCTTTGGCATACTCACTTAAATAAGCTAAGTATTTTAACCGTCTAGAAATTATTTCGGCTGCAAGACCAGCTAATTGATCTGATAAAACTTCTAAAAAAACTTTATCCTTACTTTTTCCATTTGCTAACTGCTTCAAATAATTATTTTTTTGTTGCAAAACTTGTCGATATTGACTTGAAAAATATAAATACTCTGGATTTATCTGTCCAAATTCTAAATCCATAAACCTTCTTCGCAAGCTAGGCGCTCCTTTTACCAAGGCTAAATCTTCTGGTGAAAATAAAATTGCGTTTAATTGACCAACATAGCGTGATAGCTTACTTTGTTCAATTCTATTTATCCAAGCTTTTTTTCCTTTAGTATTGATTCGAACCTGTAAATCAGTTTCTACCTGACTTTTAACCACATGTCCTGATAAAATTGCGGCTTTTTGACCAAAGCGAATCAACTCTTTATCACTATTAGTTCTATGTGATCTAGTCAATGCTAAAAAATAAACGGCTTCTAATAAATTCGTTTTTCCTTGAGCATTTTGTCCGATAAATATATTTACATTTGGAGAAAAATCCGTTTCAAGTTCTTCAAAATTACGCCAATTTTGCAATTTGAGTTGTTTTAAATACATCTCTATTCAAACTTATAAATCTGCCCTTGTACTTCTACTTCATCACCAACATGAATTTTTTTACCACGTCGATTTTCTTCTTGACCATTCAATATTACAGGGCTTTCTGCCAGAAACCATTTTGCTTGACCACCAGAGCCAACATAGGTTTCCTCTTTTAGAAACTGTCCTAGAGTGATAAATTCACCTTTTATTTTGAAAATTTTTATTTTACTCACCTCAAACCTTACTATTACTTATATATTATAAGCGTTTCACGATACAAAAACAAACCTCTTCGCCCATATAAGCCGTTTTAAGCTTAATTTTTTTATAGTGTGTAGTTATATTCAAATCACTAAACAGCTTCTTATTCTCTTAAAAAAGGCGTAAAACACTAAATATAAAAAAAAGAACACTTAAAGTGCTCTTTTTTTATTCCACTTTTTTAATTTTTAATAGGTTCTTACCGGAGTGATTAACTGAATAAATTCAACATCTTCTTTTCCAGGTACTACAGTAAATGGACGAAGTGGTTCAGTAAAGTTCATGATAACTGTATCTGTAATTGAAGCACGTAAAGCAGCTTGCAAATAGTCTGGATTGAAAGAAATTTCCAAATTTTGACCCGTAATTTGCTTAGCCCAAGGCTTTTCTTCTACTGTACCAATTTCTGGTGAATCACCTTCTAATTGAGCTACTCCATTTTCAGTATCTAGTGTTAACTTCACAACGTTATTTCTACCTGCATGTGTCAACAAACTTACGCGATCAAGAGCTTGTGACAAACTAGCACGATCAAATTCAGCTGTGGTAGTGCTAGTAGTTGGCAACAAACGATCTGTATCAGGGTAAGTACCTTCAAGTAAACGTGAGTAAAATGATACATTTCCAATTACAAATAAAACTTGGTTATCTCCTGGATTTACAGTTACTTTTGGATCTTGATCTCCAATAATTCTAGATAATTCAACTAAACTTTTACCTGGGATAATTAAGTCAGCTTCTACTTGAGGTCCATTTTCTAAATCAATTATTCTTTGTGATAACCGATGTGAATCAGTTGCAACAGCCTTTATCTTGGCTTGGTTAAAGACAAAGTGAACCCCTGTTAAAATGGGGCGACTTTCTTGAGTGGATACTGCAAAATTAGTTTCGTTAATAATTTCTCTAAATGTTTTACCAGAAATTTCAAATGCTGTCTCAGATGCAATTTCAGGCAAACGTGGATAGTTATTAGCATCTAAACCATTAATAGTAAATTCACTATTTTCAGATGAAATTTGAGTTTGTAAACCTTCTTTTACTTCAAAACTAAAATCCTTACCAGGTAACTTTTTGATAATTTCGTTAAAAAAGCGTGCTGGTAAAACGATAGATCCAGTTGATTCTACTGTTAAATCAGCACTGACTGGTATTTTAATTTCAATTGAAATATCTGTATCACTACCAGTTAAAACAAGTTCTTCATTGGATAAATCAACTTTTATTCCGCTAAGAATTGGAATAGTTGCCCGTGAAGATATTGCTCGCATAACATTGTTTAAATTATCAAGAAACAAATTACGATTAATTGTAAATTTCATAATATCCTCCTGAGAGTTCTTTATATTCATATTTATATTTATAAATAGTAGTCGTAGTAGGGCCTGTTAATTTTGTTGAAAACTAACCTTAACCCTTAAAATAACGGAATCGGTGCGGTGAAAAAGCTGTGGAAAGTTTTTTGACTTATCCACATTTTATCAGCACTAGCGATCTAGAAGTTGTTTTAATTCATAGACGGCTGATTTTATTTCTGCATCAGTTCGAATATCTTTTTCAATTTTTTCGTAGGCATGCATAACTGTAGTATGATCCTTACCACCAAATTCTTGGCCTATTTTTGGCAAACTAGCATCTGTTAAATCACGGGATAAATACATTGCTATTTGCCGAGGTACAACAATTTGGCGAACACGCTTTTTACCCTTTAGCTCATTAACCGTTGTTTGGAAGTAATTGGCAACCACTTCTTGAATCTTTGATATTTGTAGTCCACGACTTTTTTGAACTAATTTTAAATCAGTCAGTGCGTCACGAGCTAAATTTACATTAATATCTGCTTTTTCAATTGTGGCATGAGCTTGAACTTTTACTAATGCTCCTTCAAGTTCACGAATATTAGTTGAAACTTGTGAAGCTATGTAATCAAGGGTGTCATCGTCAATTACTAAACCTTCAGATTCGGCTTTTTTCCTTAAAATAGCAATACGTGTTTCCAAATCTGGCGGTGTAATTTCTACTTGTAGGCCCCAAGCAAAGCGTGAAACCAAACGCTCAGAAAGATCTGGGATTTCTGTTGGTAAACGATCAGAAGTCATGACAATTTGCTTTTGATCGTTGTAGAGCGTTTCAAAGGTATGGAAGAATTCTTCCTGAATACCTTCTTTTTTAGCGAAAAATTGAATATCGTCAACTAACAGCAAGTCAGCGGTTCTGTATTTTTCGCGAAATTCATCTTGGGTTTTATTTTTTATTGAATTAATGAAATCATTAACGAAAGTTTCACTTTGAATGTACACTACTTTAGCATTAGGTCGCTCACAAAGCATTTGATGTCCAATAGCTTGCATTAAGTGAGTTTTCCCTAAACCTACGCCCCCAAAAATAAATAGTGGGTTGTAAAAACTACCTGGATTATCGGCAACGGCAAGAGCGGCCCCTTCAGCTAATTTGTTGCCTTCACCTTGAACGAAAGTATCAAAAGTATACTTTTCGTTTAATTGTAAATTTTTAGCAACAAAATCATCTTTTACAGGACTAACACTGCGTTCCGGTACTTTTTTTGGAGGTTGTGGTGCTTTAAAGCGTTCAGTAGGTTCATCGCCATCAACTTCAAAAATAGGTAAAACTTCAAAATTTCCATAAGCATAAGCTGTTTGGATTAACTTTGTAGAAAGGTTAGCTTCCCAATAACCTTTGGCAATAGGATTTTTAACGGCAATGACTAATTCATTTGTTTCTTTATTATAAGAAACAGGTTTTGTGTTTTTGAACCAGGCATTATATGCGACCTCGTTGTATTCTTGGCGCATTTGTTTGTTAAAGTAATCCCAAAATTTCTGTAAATCGAACACAAAAAATTCCTCACTTTAATTGTAAAAACATAACATATTGTAGCATTGCTTAGAGAAGTTTTCCACAAGTGAATAAAAGAAATTAAGAATTCACAGGTTGTGGAAAAATAAACAAAAAGTAATCCACATTTCTATCAAAAAAATAGATACTTTAAAGTTATTAACATACTAGACTGTGTATAACTTTTCTTTGAAGTACAAAGCTTAGATGGCAATTTAAAAAACGTTATTCACATGCTGTGGATTTGTTTTTTAACAACTTGTTATTTGTGGAAAAGTGTGAGAAAAAGAATGTTAATATAAAAAAAGGACAAAAAAATTAGTAAAAATTTTCCACAAAAAAGATTTTTACTTTGAAAAAAATACTCCTTTTTATAAAAAGAACTTGGTTTTTCGCGCTAAACATGCTATCCTTAATAATAAATTGTGCTGTTAGCATTATAAAAAAATGGAGGTGCTAGACTAATGACAACTAAGAGAACTTACCAACCTAAGAAACGTCACCGTCAACGTGTACATGGTTTCATGAAACGGATGAGCACATCAAACGGCCGTAAGGTTTTAGCAAGACGCCGTGCAAAAGGTAGAAAAGTCTTATCTGCTTAAACCACTGAATTTTCCAGTGGTTTTTTTAATGTTTGGATGGAATGTGAAGCACTTTGAAAAAGTCTTATCGAGTAAAATCTGAAAAAGATTTTCAAACTGTTTTTAATAAGGGCGATTCAGTTGCTAATCGCGCCTTTGTTGTCTATAAGTTAATTCGCCCAGAAAACAAACATTTTCGGGTAGGAATATCTGTAGGCAAGAAAGTAGGACATACGGCAGTAGTTAGAAATCGACTTAAACGTTACATCCGTGCGACACTTACTGAGGTAAAGGATGAAGTTGATGTAAAAGCTGATTTTTTAGTAATTACTCGTCCTTATGCTCGTAAGTTTACGATGGCTGAAGTTAAAAAGAATTTAATACATGCAATGACTTTGGCTAAGTTGATTAATCAGGATTCTGAAGAAAATGAAGGAATATAGGATGAAAGACATTTTAACGAAGAAAAATGTCAAGCGATTCATAGCCTTTTTGGCAGTGTTAACTATTGCAGTAGTGTTAACAGGTTGTGCTAATAATACAGGCAATGTGTCACATACAAGTGGTAGTTGGTGGGATCGCTACGTCATTTATTACTTTTCGCAATTTTTGCTTTGGTTAGCTGATTTATTAGGGAAGAATTATGGTTGGACAATTATCGTATTTACGATATTAGTTAGATTATTACTCTTCCCACTTAATGCAATTTCAATTAAAAGTACGACTAAGCAACAACAGTTGCAACCAGAAATTGATAAATTGCGTGCTAAGTACCCAGGCAATGATGCTGAAAGTAGACAATTATTAAATGCCGAAACGCAAAAGCTCTATAAAGAGGCAGGAATTAATCCATATTTGGGTTGTTTTCCTATGCTTTTGCAATTGCCATTCATGTTTGCCTTGTACCAAGCAATTTATTCAACTAAACAATTGCAAGATGGTACATTTCTTTGGATGAACTTAAGCAAGGCAGATCCATATTACGTTATGCCGATTTTAGCAGCTGTATTTACATTTATGTCTTCTTATGTGGCACAAATGTCAGCCCCTGAATCATCTAGTCAAAGTATGACTAAAGCGATGATGTGGATTACACCATTGATTGTTGCTGTACCAGCTATTAGCTTCCCAACTGCGATTACACTTTATTGGGTAGTTTCAAGTATTTTCTCGGTAGTACAAACGTTTATTTTACAAAATCCGTTTAAGTATGCTCGAGAACAAGAAGCTAAAAAGCAAGCTGAAAAAGAACGTCAACGTAAGATTAGACGCGCTTATAAGAAATTAAATCGAAAAAAATAAATCTAATTTTGGTTAGATAAAGTAGTGAAAGTGCTTTATCCATCACACAGTGGTGGAAATTGCGCTTTTTTTAATACAAAAAGGAAGATAATAATGCCGACATTAACTGAGTTTGATACGATTGCTGCAATCTCAACGCCAATTGGTGAAGGTGGAATTTCGATAGTTCGATTATCTGGTGAAGATGCAGTCAAAATTGCAAATAAGCTTTTTAAAGGAAAAGATTTGAGTAAAGTTGCTAGTCATACAATTAATTATGGGCATATCATTGATCCTGAAACCAGTAAAGTAGTTGATGAAGTAATGGTTTCAGTTTTACTTGCACCTAAGACTTTTACCAAAGAAGATATGGTAGAAATTAATTGTCATGGAGGAATTGTTGTAACTAATAAAATTCTGCAATTATTGTTAAAGCATGGTGCTCGAATGGCTGAAGCTGGTGAATTTACGAAACGAGCTTTTGTAAATGGACGAATTGACCTAACTCAAGCAGAAAGTGTGATGGATATTGTTCGTGCAAAAACTGATAAAGCGCGACAAGTTGCAATGAACCAACTTGAAGGTGGTTTGCTCGACAAGATTAGAAATATGCGCCAAGAAATTTTAGATACTTTAGCAAATGTAGAAGTGAATATTGATTATCCAGAATATGATGCTGATCAAGTTACAGCAACTCAGATGCAAGAAACTTCAAAAAAAGTAATTGAAGCAATTAATCGACTATTAAAAACAGCTAATCAAGGAAAAATTATGCGTAATGGTCTTGCAACAGCAATTGTAGGTCGCCCCAATGTTGGAAAAAGTTCTTTACTCAATTATTTGACACAAGATGACAAGGCAATTGTTACTGATGTGGCTGGTACTACGCGTGACACCCTTGAAGAATATGTTTCAATTAGGGGTGTACCTTTAAAACTAATTGATACAGCAGGGATTCATCATACAGAAGACAAAGTTGAGAAAATTGGGGTAGAGCGTTCCAAAAAAGCAATTGAGCAAGCTGATTTAGTTTTACTGTTGCTTAATGCGAGTGAAGCCTTGACTACTGAAGATGAAAAATTAATAGACTACACCAAAAATAAAAAAAGAATAGTTGTTTTAAACAAGGCTGATTTAGGGATAAAACTAAATAAAGAGGACCTTAAAGTCCAAACGCAAGCTTCAATTGTTGTAACTTCAATTCTTAAAGAAGAGAACTTGAATGAATTAGAGGAAGCTATCAGTAAGTTGTTCTTTAGTGGTATTCACAACTCAAATGATGAAGTTTTAGTAACTAATCAGCGCCAAGCAGGCTTGCTTGAAAAAGCTAAAGACCAACTAACAGATGTAGTAGATGCAGTTGATAATGATGTTCCACTAGATATTGCTCAAATTGATTTTACAGGTGCTTGGGATACCTTAGGAGAAATAACTGGAGATAGCGCACCTGATGAATTAATAACGCAACTATTTAGTCAATTCTGTTTAGGTAAATAGGAGAAAAAAATGCTGAAAACATATAGTTCAAATGAATACGATGTAATTGTCGTAGGAGCTGGGCATGCAGGTTGTGAAGCAGCTCTTGCTAGTGCAAAGATGGGGCAAAAAACTTTATTAATTACAATTAGTTTGGACATGGTTGCTTTTATGCCATGTAATCCATCTGTTGGTGGGCCTGCTAAAGGAACGGTTGTTAGAGAAATTGATGCTTTAGGTGGCCAAATGGGAAAAAATATTGATGCCACTTATATTCAAATGCGTATGCTTAATACTGGTAAAGGACCGGCTGTTAGAGCTTTAAGGGCCCAAGCAGATAAGGTTCAATACCATGAAACGATGAAGCGGACAATTGAAGATACTCCTAACTTGACTTTGCGCCAAGCAACAGTTGATGAATTAATTGTTGAAGATGGTGTGTGTCACGGCGTTGTCACTAATACTGGTGCAAAATATTTAGCTAAAAGTGTTGTTTTAACTACTGGTACTTCTGCTCGTGGACGAATTATTATCGGGGAACTTACTTACTCATCAGGTCCTAATAACACAATTGCGGCGATTAAACTCTCAGAAAATCTTGAAAAGTTAGGCTTTAAATTGCGTCGTTTTAAGACCGGTACTCCACCGAGAGTTAATGGAAATACAATTGATTTTTCAAAAACAGAAGAAGAACCTGGCGATAGTGAACCAAGACATTTCTCATTTGAAACAAAAGATGAAGATTACTTGAAAGATCAACTATCTTGCTGGATGACATACACAAATGAAACTACTCATAAAATTATTCGCGACAATCTAGACCGAGCTCCAATGTATACTGGGGTAATTGAAGGAATTGGACCGAGATATTGTCCATCAATTGAAACTAAGATTGTGCGTTTTGCAGATAAGCCACGCCATCAAATCTTTTTAGAACCTGAAGGCAAGCATACTGATGAATATTATGTTGGTGATTTCTCAACCTCAATGCCAGAAGAAGTTCAACAAGATATGGTTCATTCAATTGCTGGACTTGAAAATGCTGAAATGATGCGCCCAGGCTATGCAATTGAATATGATGTAATTGAACCATGGCAACTGAAACATACGCTTGAAACTAAGAATATCAAGAATTTATTTACTGCTGGCCAAATGAACGGAACTAGTGGTTATGAAGAAGCTGGTGGGCAAGGAATTGTTGCAGGAATTAATGCAGCTTTACGTGCTCAAGGGAAACCAGGCTTTACTTTAGGTAGGGATGAAGCTTACATTGGCGTCTTGATTGATGATTTGGTTACTAAGGGTACTAATGAGCCATACCGTTTGCTTACAAGTCGAGCAGAATATCGGCTACTTTTGCGTAATGATAATGCAGATTTACGGTTAACTGAATATGGTCATAAACTGGGGTTAATTAGTGATGAACGTTATCAAAAATTTGAAGAAAAAAAGGCAGCAATTAAGCAAACTTTAGCAGAACTCTATGATATTACTATCCATCCAAATGATGAGGTACAAGAATATTTAGAATCAATTGGGCAATCACCGTTAAATGCCGGATTAAAGGCCAGTGCTTTTTTGCGTCGTCCGGGTGTGACAATTGCAGCTATTGAAAAACTTTCAGGTACCAAGCTTAATAGTGACCGTTATGTGCGTGAACAAGTTGAAATTGATGTGAAATATGCCGGTTATATTAAGAAGCAAGAATTACAAGTTCAAAAATTGCGCCGTTTAGAATCAAAAAAGATTCCAGAAGGAATTGACTATAGTAAGATTGCCGGTTTAGCTACGGAAGCACGTCAAAAGTTTGAAAAGATTCGACCTGAGTCAATTGCTCAAGCCGAAAGAATTTCAGGAGTAAATCCAGCAGATATTGCAATTTTAACGGTCTATATTCAACAAGGAAAATATTCAAAAGTTGAAGATAAAGGTTAAGAAAAAGAGGAGAAATCCTCTTTTTTGTTATAAACCTTATGAAATGTTTAAATTTAAAAAATAATAAGTTAGGCGCTTACAATTTAAATTTTGAAAAAAGTTGGCTTAAATAGTATCTTTGATAAAGCAATCACAAATGTAAATCTTATTTTAGCAATAAGTAAATAATAAATAGCTTCACTTTGTGAATTTATTATCTTTAAAAAACGCTTACATGTGCGGTATAATGGCGATAGCAATCACTTGCAATTGTGAAAAAAAGTGCTTTAATACAAGTGTAAGTATATTTTTAAGGAGATGCACAATATGGCAAAAATTAATGGCTCAGACGCTATGTTTAAAGTTTTATACGACTGGCATATTGATCACATTTACGGTTTTCCTGGCGGTTCATTTGACTCAAGTATGAATGCCATTCACAACTGGAAAGATAGAATTAAGTTTATTGAAGTTCGTCATGAAGAAGCTGGTGCTTTAGCTGCTTCTGCAGAATACAAATTGACTGGTAAAGTTGGTGTATGTTTTGGTTCAGCTGGACCTGGTGCAGCACACTTATTCAACGGTTTGTACGATGCTAAATTTGACAAGACTCCTATGGTAGCAATTGTCGCTAACGTTCCAGAAGGTCGTCAAGACATCGACTTCTTCCAAGCATTCGACGAAGATAAGTGGTTCTTGAACGCTAGTGTATTCTGCCGTCAACCTAAGACCGCAGCACAAATTCCTGTAGTAATGGATGAATGTATTCGTCAAGCTTACGCAAGAAAAGGTCCTGCAGTAATGATTATTTCTAAGGACTTAGGTTGGGAAAAGATTGATGACAATTTTCGTGTAAATTACGATGCACGTGTTGAAGATAATTACGCAGCACCAACTAAGTCATCAGTTGAAGAAGCAGTAAAACTTCTTAAAGAAGCTAAGAATCCTGTTATGTACTATGGTAATGGTGCAAAGGGATGTGGTGAAGAAATTAAGGAATTTGCTGAAAAATTCAAGACACCACTTCTTACTTCATACCTTGGTAAGGGTATCGTAGAAGATGAATTCCCTGCATACATGGGTACTATTGGTCGTATTGGACCAAAGCCAGCTAACGAAATTCAAGGTCACACTGACTTAGTAGTTTGGGTTGGTAACAATTCACCATTCTCAGTATTATGGTTCCCAAAGGATGCTAAGGTAATCCAAATTGATGTTGATCCTGCTAAGTTTGGTAAGCGTCACAAGGTTGATGTATCAATGCTTGCAGATGCCAAGAAATCACTTCGTGCCATCATTGATGCTGGTGAAGCACGTGATGAATCTCCATTATACAAGGCAGCTATTGCCGACCGTCAAAACTGGGATGAATGGCTTGATAGCTTTAAAGATTCTAAGGAAAGCCCAGTTCGTCAAGAACCAATCTGGGATGTAATCAACAAAGAAGCTGCAGATAACGCAGTATTTGCTATTGATGTTGGTAACGTGAACATGGACCACACCCGTCTTCTTAAGATGCACGGTGACCAAAAGTGGACTACTTCAGGTCTTCACGCAACTATGGGATATGGTGCCCCAGCAGCTCTTACTGCAGCAACAGTTTACCCAGACCGTGAAGTATGGCAATTAGCTGGTGATGGTGGCTTCGCAATGATGTGTGAAGAATTATTAACTATGGCCCGTTACAACATGCACGTATTAAACGTTGTCTTCACTAACGAAACTCTTGGCTACATTCAAGCAGAACAAGAAGACGAATCACACCAACCATTATCAGGTGTTATTATTCCAGATAATGATTGGGCTAAAGTTGCTGAAGGTATGAATGTTAAAGGCGTAACTGTTCGTACCAAAGAAGAATTTGAAGCAGCAGTTAAGGAATGGAAGAAGATGGATGGCCCAATGTTAATTGACATTAAGTACACCCATGATATGCATTACTCAACTGAACTTAATACTCTTGATGATCCTGCATTTGTTGCTAAGTATCAAGCAGAACCATTGAAGCCATTTTCATACTTTGCTGAAAAATTCGGATTAGATACTGATTCAGCAACTGGTGCTTCAGCTCATGAAGAAGAAGTTGAAGAAGAACCAGAAGAAGATGCAACTTCAGGTGCATCAGCACATTAGAATATAGAATAATAAAGAGACTAGTATTATCAGTAATGGATAAATACTAGTCTTTTTTACACTTGTATATACCATTGTGTATTAACTATTATGGATAGTAATAGTTAAAAATATAATATATTTATTGATATTCAAAAAAGTGAGGAGACTGTAAAATAGTTTG
>NZ_JBLTIM010000012.1:0-1103 GCF_055362665.1 Lactobacillus fornicalis | reverse complement strand
ACTACGATCTAATAAAATATATCCCCGTGAATTAGGTTGAGCATGATAAGTAAATGTAACCGTAGAAGGCGATTTAGTAGATATTTGGTTCATGGTTAGTAAATTGGCATTATGTGACAAGGTCATATTATTGCTAGTTTCGTGTGCAGAAATCGCTTTACTAAAGTATTGGGTATTGGTATTGGTTAAACTATTTAAAACTGTTACTTGATTAGACAATGGATTATTTTCTTTAAGCTTAATGTTATTGGCTTGGTAACCAGCAAAAGCTAACGGAAAAGTATTAATTCTATATGCAACATTAGTTTTATTTTGATACCAAATTTTATTACCAATTAAGTCATCTCTCAAACCATAATTATAAAACCCACGCATATCGCTTAATCTATTTGATACAACATATGTATTTAAGCCAAATAGGGCATCAGTCAATTGAGTGCCAGTTGAATAAAATGTGTAATAACCAATGCTAGGAAGTCCTAATAAACCACCGAATGTAGTTAATTTTGAATCATTGTTGGAACTAAAAGAATTAATTCCGTGATAATTCATCATGTAACTTTCACCACGGTCATTATTAATTAAAAATGATTTATCTAGTCGTTGTTTTTTTGCTTGTTTAGGAATTTTATTTAAAAATGCAATAGTGTCTTCAGTATAAGGATTGTATGAAGTAACATTTTTACTGATTTTTGACCAGGCTAAACAAGTGTTAGCAAAAATATCTAAAATGATGACTAATGCTAATACATAGGGCTTAATTTGTTTTCGGATATATAAATTAATTAAAATTACAGAAATTATAAATACAGAAATAGTGATTATGGAAACTTGTTTGTCTATTCCTAAAAGCTTACGACTAAAGAAATAGTAAATAATTATGAAAAATAAAAACACACTATTCCAGGTTAATATATTTTTTTTATTAAAAGGCAAACCTTTTGATACTGAAAGAGTAGCAAAATAAGCTAATGAAAAGGCAATGAGGAATGCAAAACGAAATGGGTAATATTGCGGAGGCTGTCCACCATGCCATAATAAATATAGTTTTGTTGAAAATAAACCTGAAAAAATGAAGAATAGGAATACTAAACTAGCGATTC
>NZ_JBLTIM010000011.1:0-22565 GCF_055362665.1 Lactobacillus fornicalis | reverse complement strand
GGGGAAAACATTATCGACAATATATGTTGCTGTACATTGTTAATAATGTTGATATAACAACATTTTTACAATTGACAAAAATATACATTGTAAACTTTTTGTCGGTCAAAAATCGGTCATTTTTTTGTTATTATTCCCCTTTTTCTGATCTTTGTCATATTAACAGATTTTATAGCAAAACGCTCATTAGTACTTATAACTAACGAGCGTTTCTTTGTCTATAAAACTATATACATATTATCGCCAGAAGCATATTTTCCATCTGCTTCTCCACCTACATTTAAGTATTTATCTGTACGGCCAAAAATCAAATATCTTTCACCCGTTTTTAAATACTTTATTCCTTGTGATGGCTTCATTTCATTTTGAGTCCACATTCCATTTTCAGGAATTACAATTCCAATTGCAGAAGCAGCGGTATTGTATGCTAGCTGATTCCACTTTGCAATTACATCTTTTGAGTTAACCCATTGATTACCACCTAAATTTATAGCTCCTCCTACTTGTTCAAAAGCCTGCCAGCTTGAACCATAGTCCAGTTTCTTAACTGGATCTCCTGTAAGATTAGAATTGCTATAAAGAGGTGCCCCATCTTCGTTGTTTACTTTAACAATACCCTTGGTATCGTATCTAACATATGGATGCCATGTCATTTCAAAATCTTCTCCAGTATCAATAGCTTTTTCATTAGTATCCCAATCATCATAGCAGACATTCAAGTCCAGTCTTCCTGTATACCCATTTAAAATGCCATACGAAGCGTACTGAAAAATCTTAGCTTCTTTCCAGTATTTTAAACTTCCATTTAGCTTTCTAGGCTGGTATCCATAAATGGGCGTGTAAAAACCTGCATTATTATACTGTGCTACCCATAATGGATATTTGTCTGCAACACTTGACCAATTTTTAGCATTTTCTGTTGCTAAGCTCATATAAAGATATGGTTTAACTCCAGTTTTGTTGTATACATAGTCTAACCACTGCTTCACCTGACTAACTCCCCACATGGTTAGAGCTGTTGCTTCATAATCTAATGCTAAAATAGCTTTTCCGATATAAGGCTTAACTGTATTTAAGAAGTGATTTGCTTCTGCAATTACATCTCCACCTGTTGCAAAGTGATATAACCCTTTTAGTGGTTTAATCATTAATTGCTTTTCCATTGATGGATTTTTATAAGTCGTATATTCAGTAGCTTTTACAATTACGAAGTCACCAACAACTTCTGAAGTTATATATCTTTGATATGGATCTGCTACATCAATTCCGTGTTTCATTAATCAATAATAGCAGGTGCAGGTGTTTTTTCAGGGGACTTTTCAGTAGTAGATGATTCTGATTCATTTTTTAAATGCATATTGTTAACAGCAGTTTCAATTGCACCATTAATGAGTTGTTCATCGACATCTTTAATACCGTATTTATGTAATGCATCAACGATAGCCTTGCTTGCATAGGCCTTTTTATCTGCATTATTCATTTTACTATGTTCAGCTTCATGAACTACCCAAGTAGCCAATTGGCCTACAGTATCAATAGTCTTACCCCATGCCGTATTTTTATTGATTTTTGTTTTATAGTAGGCATAAAAACCCGCAACAATGCTAAGTCCTACACCGATTGTTAAAGCAATAGTATCAAGAATCAATTTTAGTTCGCTCATTTTTCAATTCCTCGATTTCTTTTTTTAATTTGGTAATTTCCCTATCTTTACGGTTAATCTCTTTATCTGCTCTTTCTAACTCTTTATCGATGAACTTTCGGTCACTCGTCTTATTGTTTAAGTAGAAAGTCCCTAATCCCAGCAAAAGTGGAGTTAACACTTGTAGCAAAGTTATAATGTCTCGCAAGTGTTTTCCCTCCTTTACTTTTGCCATGCTTCATGAAAAATTACTACTATAAAGAAAATTTCAAAAATAATTGTTTCAATCATTCTAGTTTGGCCTGCAAGAATTGCATGCCATAATTCCATTAAAGCCATCAAACCTACAAAAGCAGAAGAGTAGCCTAGTAAAATTCCTCTCAATTTTCGATTTTTATTATTATCAAAAGCATAGATAATTAAGCCTAATCCACAAGCTACTGCAATGCCATCTAAGCCATTATTATTCATTAAACTGTTCCATTGAGGTGGAAAAAAGAAGTATGATTGATTAATCCACAATGAAATTCCAACAGTAAGCATTACTAGCCCGATGTAAATAAAGATCGTATCATTTTTTGAATTTTGTAATAGCTTTTTAAACTTCTTCATAGGCTTTACCAACACAATCTTTGAACTGTTCTTTGGTAATTAAACCTTCATCGCAGTAATTTTTAATTGCTTGAGCCGATAAAAGTCCCCAATCGTATTGCATCTTGTATAAAAATGCAAAATTAGCTTGAATACCTGGTGTAATAGTAAACATTATTGTGCGCCTCCTTTAGAAGCTAAAATTTGTGATAAAAGTTGGGTCATTTGAAGTTGGGATTGTTGAATTTTATCTAATGCTGATTGAGTTTCAGTATTTTCTGTTTCGTGCTTTTCTGATTGAGTATTTAAAGTTGAAAGCTTTTCTTCTGCTTGACTTAAACGATATCCTAAAGCTTCCTTATCTTGTTCTACCCATTGTGATTTTGACCAGTCGTATACTGGATTATTTAATCCCTCAGGTGCTTCAAGAACATATGGATATTGTGTGTATTCTAATTTAAAAGGAAGCAGAACAGGTTCACAAGTGTATTCAGTATTACCTAATCGTCCACTTAAATACACTAAGGAACCTACTGTTCCATTTGCTAAAGTGATTTGTAAATTTTTAATTTTTTCTTCTAATGTCATATTCTTTATCCTTTTCTAGTAACAAAGTCTCCGCCATCGTAAAATCCGAAGTAGCCACGTCTTGTCCCGTTTGGTGCATATGAAACATATTGATCAGTGCCACCATATTTACTTTGGATTTGTCCATTAATTGCTAAAGTACCATTAACAATTGCTGTTCCATTTGAAACATTAATTACACTTAGCAAGTTATTCATTTGATTTCTTAATACGGTTAACTGGGTTTCTAATGATTCACAACGATTCTGTAGAGTTGATACTTGAGTTTGCAAGTTGTTAGTTTTCGTGTCAGTTTCGGACTTGTTGTAGTAGTTCGCAAAGTCATCTTTAATAGCTAATTCTCTAGCCCACTTTGGTCCAGTGCCATTGCCACCAGCAATCATTATTCCGGGTTGGTCCCATCTAACAGATAAGATACCTCGAGTATCTCCAGCTCCAAAAGCTATACCACTTGCTGAATATCCATAAATGTAAGGCCGATAATCATTACTTGAATTTTTGAAAACCGTTAAATGACCTGTATTAGTATTCAATGCATCATTACCGAAAATTTGTTGCCAAGTTGTTCCTTGGTCTATTAATCCTCGGCTTAATGAATCAGAAATATTAACTTTTACATCAATCTCAGATTTGTTGTAATAGTTAGCAAAATCACTTTTCCAAGCTATGTCTTCAGACCAAACCGGAAGCCCATTTGGTTCTCCAGGATACGTTCCTCCAGCAATTCTAGCTTTGTGTTCTCGATTTGAAATGGATAAGACACCTCGTTCAGTCCAGGCTCCAAAAATTATTCCTTGAGAATAGTTAGCTAAACCGGGTTTACCATCATCTTTAGCATTAAAATCAGAGCGATAAACTGTTAACGTTTGTGTTTTGTTAGGGCTTCCCATCGCTGTAAAATCATCGACACTTTGTGTTGAATAAAACATTGGGTTTGAAATATTAACAATGTTTTTCCCCGCGTATTTATTAGGTAACTGATTTTTCAAAACGTCCTTAATCGCATTTTGGTCAACTGGCCAATAATTTAAGTATGATGTCATTCGCATATTAGGTTCACTAGTTGAACTATCAAAACTAAAGGCTACGTTTTGGTTAGGCAAATTGATATTTCCATTTCCATCTGGTTTCACGCCTTGAACCGATTTTACAAAGCTTTTATCAATTTCAGACTTGGAGTAAGCATTCCTGCTATCGAATAATGTAAACCAACTGTTCCAATTACCAGCTGTTAAGTCAATTTGCCAACTTCCCACTCCCGGGCAGAATATTTTGATATTCCCCCAAGAGTTTCTAACAGTATCAATTACAGCAACGAACCAATTTGACGCACCACTTGGTTTGTTTTTTACGTCAGAAACGTTATCGTAAATTCTAATTTCATGGTTATTCTTATACGAAAATAAATCATCGCCAGAAGCACCAAATTTTCTAGAATAGCTAGAATCAGCTAGACTTTGGATAGTATTATCGATATTTACTACAGAAATTGAATTTATTTCGAAATTATAAGCAACATCATCTCTAACATTATGAAAATTAAAAGCAAAGTATAGTTCTTTCGCATTATCAGAATAGAAACCAACTTCATAGAATTTGTCTTGATTTATAGCAATATCCTTGATTTGTGAAGTTAAATTTGGTGTACCTTGTTCACCGCCCCATGGGCCAATTCCAGGTAAAGTTCGCCAAATGGCAATTTTAATTTTGTCATTAGTACCATTTTGTAAATCTCGAATATCCGATTTTGGTGTAAAACGAAACCGAAGCTTGTAGTGCTTGTAAAGCTCTAAATTTAACTTAGTCCAAATCATCTCAGTACCGCTCACACCTTGATAAGCAATACTATTAGTCGTGCCATCAAAATTAATTGATTTAAAAGCCTGCTGTGCAACATCGCTTTTAGTCCAATTATTTAAATTAGGGTCAATTAAATTACCAGCTATTCTAGCTTCACTATCAGCAACTGCTTGAGCAACTAAACTATTAGCGCTCTTTTCTAAATTCGATAGTGTAGTGGAAGCATCATTTCTTAATTTTTCTAAAGCTTTTTCAGCATCATCTTTAGTGTTGGTGATGGAGGCAATTAATGAACTTGCTTGATTATTTTTATTAGTAATTTCATTAGATTGCTGTAAAGCTTTATCTCTAAGTGTATTCCATGAACCATCTAATTCTTTTATATGTGAATTATATTTAGTATCCAGGTCTTCACTTTTAGTATTCCATTTATCATTAACTAATGATGTTATTTTTGAATCTATACCAGATAAAGTTGCTTGAGCATCAGAATTTAACTTAGCTAATGCACTTTCAGCATCACTTTTGATTTTATTAATTCTGTTTAAGACATCTTGCCCAGATGCATTTTTATTATTTAAATCTTGCTGAACTTTATCCAATTGAGCATTAATTGTTGCAACTTTTGATTCAAAATTACTTTTAATTGCATCAATACTTTCAATGTAACTTTTACTACCTGCAGTAAGATTAATAGCATCTTCAACTTCAAGATAAAAAGTAGCAGTAGAATCAACTACATTTCCTGAACTGTCTAAAATAGAAAAGTAACATTTTACTTTACCTGTAACTGCCGTAGCTTGTTCAGGTAAAGTATATTCGATTACATTACCAGTAACACTTGCCGATTGTTGAATGATTGTGCCATCAGGTTTTGAGGCATTAAATTGAACGCTCTTTTTACTTAAATCATAAGTAACTCCATGATCAAAAATTGAAGCATGAATTGTATGAGAGTTCTTATCTCTTTGTCTCAGCCGTATTGGAGTTGTTAGTTCTCGTTTCTTGTTCACGTCCAGATTGAGGTTTTCCATTTTCTTCCAACTCCTTTCTTATTTCAGGGTATTTAGCAGCTAAATTAGCCATTGTTTGCCTAAAATTTTCTACTATAAGTGAGTTTACAGTTGCTCTATACTCAGCTTCTCCAAGTTGTCTTTTTAGCTCTTCGATTACAGCTTCAGGCTGTAAAAATTGTTCTTTAAACATAATGTGCTCCTAACTAGTTTGAAACTTTCCACTATCCCAAAAACCTAAGTATCCTCTTCTAATACCATTCGGCGCTTGAAAGACAATTTGTTCGATACCAGCTGTCTTAATAAAAATTTGACCAGCCACAATTAAATTCCCAGTAATCAAAGTAGCACCATCGACGTTTAATCGTGTGCCAATGTTTACACCACCTTCAAGGTTGGATAAACCACTTACCTTCAATCCTTGTGTGGTAGAAAATCCATACTTAGGTGTCATAACACAATTTCCTTCGTCGCTACTTACACGAAGCATTGACGCACCATCTATCTGTCCACCATTGATATATGGAGCTTTTATTTGAACACCAGCTTCGATAGTTCCTGATAAGATGTTAGCTGCTTCAATGGTGTAACCATTAATTCTTTTGGCTACTAAATCATGTGCTAAAGCAGCACTACCATCTTCTCCTGAAATAGCTACTTGAGAGTGACCATTTTTATCAGTAATCACTAAGCCTTCACTCGAAAATTGCATATGCCCACCTGTACGAGTAGTGGCAGTAACTGCATCCCTTCCATAAGTTAAATCTCCACCTGTTAGTGCAGCTTTAGCTACATAGTTATTACTCATTTCCTGTAAGATATTTTGAACGCCATCATTATATTTTTTAGTAGCGTCGTTTATCATTTGTTGAGTAATCACTTTAGTATCATTGGTTTTTGTATCCAATGCAGATGATAAATCTGAATATCTTTTACCGAATTCAGTTTGCAAATTCAGTAAGTCTTTTGAAGTATCTTCATGAAGTTTCCACCATTTAATATCAACAGATTGGCCTATTTTTTGTGAGGCATCATCTACAGCTTGGCTAGCGAAGTTTTTAGAATTGTTTTCTACGGTACTTAAATATTTATCAAGAGTATCTCGCAAGGTTTCAGGTTGTTTACCAAATGTAATGGATTCCCACCTTTGTTTAGGTCCGTTCCATTTACCTGTCGTCACCTCACTAGTTAAGTTGATGTCATATTTAGGAAAAAATACAGTCCCTAAATCATAAACATCAACATCAGTAAGTTTGGCTAACTCGCCTTGCATTTGATAGTAATTAACAGTAAGAGAAGTAGTAGGTTCACCAATTCGGTTATCGTAAATGTAAGCTTTAGCAACTTCACGAAGCTTGTCTTCAGTATCAATATTGTATTGAGATAAATCGACCTTCTGAATTTTTAAGTGCTCAAATTTATCAGCATTAGCTGACTTAACATAAATTTCAGGTAAAGTAATGGTATTATCTTGTGATTGTGAGATATCTACAATGATGTCTTTACTTGGGTCATAAGGATCTACATCAGTATCATGTGAACCAAAGTCTACATAAGAACCGTTAATCCATTGACCAGTTCCTATTTCATACCAAGTTCCTGAACCTGTAGAGGCTTGACTACTGATATTAACTAAATCACCAGAATATAAGAATTTGCCTGTTGGTTGTTGTCCATATCCTGGCTTATCATAAACAACAACTTTTCCAGAATAACGAGGTGTAGGAACACCCTCATTACCTAATTCACTATCTGTTTTTGGTTTTACATCTCGGTCATTTTTGTCAAAATTGATGTATTGCGAATCAATCCATTGATTACCACCGAGGTTGTACCAGGTCTTACCATTATTAGAAGCGATTTGAAAGATTTGATATCTTTGTCCATGATAAACATACTTAACAACTTTGCTTGAATAACTTGGACTATCCCAAATTGCTACACCTTCTAGCTGTTTTTGGTTGTTCTTAACATCATGATTAACAGTCCCTACTCCTCGACCTGGTGTATATGTATAAGAACTGTCTTTATCAAATTCAACATAGCGATTAGAAACCCATTGGTTATTTCCTAAGTCGTACCAAGTAACGCCATTGCTGTCCTTAGTTTTATAGAAAACTATCCATCTTGCATTTCTTTTATCTAAGAAGCCTTTTTGAACACTGTCACTAGTTGGTTGAGAGTAAATCGGAACATCTCCAAAAATATAGTTAGCAACTAAAACCCCATTTACGGTTTCATAAATATTACCTTGACCATCACTAGAAATATTCCATTTTATATGACCTTGACCAACTACCTTTTGAGATATCCAGGCACCTTTTTTATCAACTACAATATGCTTTCCTAGAATCCAACCGCCATCTTCTAATTGAAGCCATAATTGTGATTGCCCATCTGTATATTGTTTTGATAGTTGAATATGTTGACCATTTTCTACATTTCTGCCTTCGAACTTACCGTTTGGTTTATCATAAACAGGTAAACCTCCTGCTCCCAGATATTGAACTAATCCCACACCTTCATAAGCAGTAGCATTTATTTCAGTACTTGGAGTAGTTTGATTTTCTTTTTTAGTTGCATAAGGCTGAATGGCAGTATACATAGAAGCAATTTCTTCATCTTGCTCCAAAGATTTTAAGTTTTGCCCATATTTAATTACAATTCCAGTATCAGTACCTTGCTTCTTATTAAAAGAGAGATGATAGTTATCAAAACTCCATTCTCCATTAAAAAGTTTACAGAAGCTTGATGCTCCTGTTCCAAAAAGTACTTCTTGTAAAGTGGAAACCTGTTTCCATTCAAGATTTATGTTCGCAACAGTTTTTATATCACTACTAAAAGAAAATTCAGGTGTTCCACTTGATAAAGATTCTACTAATGCATTCCAGAATTGTTTTGGATTAGCATTTGCCAAAGAAATATTTTTCTTTAAGCTATCTAAAACAATATCTCCAGCAACATGGTTGGCTTCGATAGCAATGGTTTTAGCACCAGAATCATCAACTTTTTTGACTGCTTTATTAATTCTAAAAAGCTGATTTCTTCTTTTTGATGATGCATCAGCCATAATTACTCTATCTACTTTTATTTCATTGGCTAAGTAGGCATTACCATCATAGGTCATTGTTAACTTAGGAATACTATTTATATCTGTAGTAACTTCCCAATCAATAACTCCAGACATAGCACCTAAACCTAAGCTATCAAGATTTTCATTTGAGTTTTCATATAATATAGGTAGTTTTAGCATAAAGTTCGCCACCTTGGTGTAATCGTCGCAGAGGAATAATTGCCTGTAATGCTAATAGAATTAGTACCTGGTTGAAGTATAGGGAAATTATGATCTGGAAAAATTGCATTTCTATTTCTAAGTTGGTCTAAAGATTTATAAACTAAGCAATTTTCACTATCTATATAAACCTCTTCATCAATAGAAGTAATTTTAAACTGACTATTATTTACTGTAAGTGTTACATCAGAATTTCCTACAATGTGAATAAGAGGTTCAGCTTCATATTCTTCTGGATTATTAATCGAAAGAATATTATTAGGTTTTATATCAAAAGGGTTTTGTCCTTCTAAGTGATACATAAAAGGCTGGATTGAAAAATTAATTTCAACTTTACTGAATCGCTTATTATATGCTGGAAACTTCAGAACAGAATTTGAATTGGGACTTGCTATCATATAGTAATCTGGAATCATACTTAATAAAAGCTTGTGATAACCTGGCTCTTTTAAAAGCCAACTAGTTATTCTTCTTTTTGCTTCATCAGAAGTTACATCTCTATGAATTGCATAAAATGTAAATTTTTGGTCAAAATTCTTATAGTTATTAAAATCTAATAGAGTTTTATTTAATCCTGCCACTTCATTTGAAGTAAACGAAGGGCTTCCAGTTCCAAACTCAAAATCAGAGCCAACATCTAAGTGCATATCGAAATCAAGGTTAGTTTTCCCTCGATAAGTTAAAACTGGTTCATTCATTAGCTAAATCTCAACCCCGTTCTCTTCAAATACTCATTTATCGCTTTAGAATTGTTTTCTGCCTGCGCATTCGCCATCTGTTTTCCATCTACATTAAAACTAAATCCTAAGTTCATAAGTGCTTGCAACATCTGTTGATTTTGTTCAATTAAAGTAGCTAATAATTCGTTATTTTGTTCTTGTAATTCTAAAAGATTAGAATTATCAACATTAATTGATGGTGCTCTCATTGCTTTAACTGCCCCTGAAACATCATCTGGAATTTGATTAGCTAAACTTACAATTGAATTTCCTAATGTACCATTAGCAAAAAGCTTAGCATGTCGCATAGCCTGCTCAAACTGTTCAACAGAACGCCAAACCATAGAGCCTCTAGGTAGATTTACCAATGTTGGTGTTTTTGGAGTTTCATAGAAGGCTTTCATTGCTGAATCAAAAACAACTTCTTTTCTGCCACCATCTCCTACCCATGCTAAACCGCCTTGGGCTCCTGTATTTGGTGTTCCATATGCATATGCATTAGGATTAAATAACCATGCTCCTGGAGTACCAGTTGCGTGCTTCCCCTTAATTCCTCCAAAAACAACTGAAACGGTTTTTACAATATTATCTTTAAAACCATTAACAAAACTGCTCAATGCGTTTACAGCTTGGTTAGCTCCAGAAACAGCACTTGAACTGTTAACCTTTAAGTACTTAGTTCTAGTAGTTTTACCATTGTATTTGTCAATAGCTCCACGACCCTTAGCAGATTCACTTTGAGCGCTTGAACTATTACCTTTAAAGTATTTAAGAACTGGCTTCTTACCGTTATATAGATCAATATGATGTTTTGCTTCATCTGATTTTTGAATTGCATTGCTATTATCAGCAATCAATTGCTTAACCCCAACTGGTAATTGGTTCCAAACCCCTGCTTTCTTTAAAGCTTCTTCAATACTTCCTTTAGCATTAGAGGCATCAGCAATCAGTTTCTTCTCTTTTGGAGTTAAGCCATCATAATTTTGCAAGTCCATCAAAGTTAAACGAATCTTTTCTCTAGCATCAGCATTATCAATAAAGATTTGTTTTTGGTCTGCAGTTAAACTGTTCCAAGTCTTTAAATCATTAATAGAATCATACAATTCTTGCTTATTCTTAGCAGTTACAATAGCTTCTTGAACCTTAGGCGTTAAATTATTCCATTCTTTAATTTTATTCAGAGAATCAAATAATCCTTTCCCTGTATCAGAGACAATAACAGCTTTCTTTTCCTTTAAACTCATTGAGTTCCAACGATTACTTTCAAAGATAGCCTTAGCAATTTCTGCTTTAACATTAGTAGTTAATTTGGCATGCTTTCTAATATATTGAAGTTTTTCCCAACCTTCTTTTGAATTGACTTGTTCTTTCAAGAATTCAGGTAAGTTAGTTCTTACCTCACCAGTCTTAG
The DNA here is from genome assembly GCF_055362665.1 of Lactobacillus fornicalis. Classification (NCBI taxonomy): domain Bacteria; kingdom Bacillati; phylum Bacillota; class Bacilli; order Lactobacillales; family Lactobacillaceae; genus Lactobacillus; species Lactobacillus fornicalis. Next base: position 11,509 of record NZ_JBLTIM010000011.1, on the reverse strand, counting down.
GGTCAAGAATCATATCGTTCCAATCTTGAGCAGCTTTCTTTTGAGCCTTAGATAGCTTCCCAGTTTCACTTAAGAAACGGCTATTAGCATCCGAAACTTTTTTTAGACCAGCTAAATACTTGTCAAACATCTGGTCACCAAGTTCATTACCGAAGTCCAATCTAAATCTATCTCTAATTTGTTTTAGACTTCTACCTGAAGCTTTCATTACTCGACCCATGCTTAAAGCAATTTTGTTTTGATATTCATTCATATCTCTTTCTTGCTTAGCAATAGCACTGTCATATTCATCTTTATTAATAAGCCCATCATTAAGAGCTTTCTTCAAAGCTTCTTTGCCTTTATTTATATTGGCATAAAACTTGTCATACCCATCTTTAAACTGAGCTACAATCTTATCACCAGTGCTCCAGCGCATTGTTCCTTTAATGCTTCCATCTATTGCTGCTAAAACTTGTTGAGTTTGATTCTTAGTTAGATTTAAAGTTTTAACATAAGCACTAGCTGAACGACTAGTTAGGTTTTGAACTAACATTTGTTCTTCAGCATTCAATTTACGATTTTTAGATGATGCAAAATCTGCGGTTTTATCTACAATTTCAGCATATTGTTTAATTTCATCAACATACTTACTTCCAGATTTTTTCTTACTATTAGCTTCATCTTGTAAGTATTTTCCAGCTGAACCACCTACCTCTTTACCTAGTTTTTTCAAAGCTTGTGTTTGCTTATCTAAACTTTGTTGAGCTGAACTTGCTAATTCTTCAAAACTCTTCTTAACTTGATTGTTATAATCTTTGGTTTTCTTAGAAGTATCAGCTAAAGCATCAGACATTTCAGCAGTCTTTTCTTTATAAGTAGTCGCTACCTTATCTACAACTGGAGGTACATAAGCACCCCATTTTTTTACAGAATCATAGTGCTTATTCTGAGCATCAATAGCTGGATAAACATATTTACTATATGCCCATATACCTGCGCCTGCTGCTAAGGCTATACCTGCAATTGGAAGTAATGCGCTTCCTAAAGCACCTACACTTGGAATTAATGCTCCTAAACCTGCACCTGCAGTAGAAGCTCCTGCACCCATTTCAGCAATCGAAGTACCAGCTACTGTTGCTCCGCCTGCCGCTTCTGCCGCCGCTGGAGCAGTTCCTTTTAAAACCCCAGCTAGCTTAGCGAATAATCCTCCAGATTTACTTGCTGATTCACCTGCAACTTCTGCAGCAGTTCCTGCTGTTTTAATCCCACCTGCTGCCTCTGTTGCTCCACCAAAGAGTAACTTCCAGATACTACTATTGCTACCAGCTTTTAGCATGCCTAATTTATCTGATAATTTACCTAATCCGCTAGATAAACTACCAATTGCATCAATAGGACCAGCTATAAAACTAGTAATAGGTTTAATAGCAGCATAGAATAATGCAAACTTAACAATTGCCTGTTGTGTGGCTGGGTCTAATTTACCAAATGCCTTAGCAATATCACCAATAGATTTTACAATTGGTTCTAAAGCTGGTAATAAATTGCTTCCTACTTCAATGGCTACTGCATTTAAAGTTTGCTTGAACCTTTCCCACTTAGCTTGTGGAGTATTATTCATTTCTTTGGCAATTCTTGCAGTAACACCAGCTGCTGCATTACCTTCTTTTTGATATTCTCTAAATTCAGCTGCTGCAGATTTACTACCTGCTTTTGATTTTTGGAAGAGAGCAATTGCACTTTGACCAGTTTTACCAAATGCTGCATTTAGTAAAGACATTTGTTCTGTTGGTGTCTTATCTGCTAAAGCTTTACTTACTCTATCGATGATGTCTGGTAAATCAATACCCTTCTTCTTAATTTCATCAAAACTAAGTCCAATAGCTTTAAGGTGAGCTCTGTTGACCTTGGTATCCTTGGTCAAAGTAGTAAACATTTGACGTAAAGCAGTACCAGCTGTTGATGCTTCAACACCTTTGTTGCTCATAATACCTAATGCAATTGCAGTATCCATGAATGATACATGAGCAGCAGCTGCTGTTTGTCCTACATAGTTCAAACCAGTAGATAAATCTGCATAACTAGAAGCAGTCGCATTGGCTACATAGGTTAATCCATCAGTAACCATACGCATATTCTTAGTTTGTTGAGCAGCGGTATCTGCCTTTAACCCGAATGCTTCAATTACCGAAGCAGATGATTGCATAACAGTATTCATATCTTCACCAGATGCTTTTACTGCATCAAGTAAAGCAGGCATAGAACCCATAACCTGATTAGTAGTAAAACCACGTCTGATTAATTCCATCATAGAATTGTTGATTTCAGTAGTGGATACACCATATTGTTGTGACCACTTAAGGGAAGCATTGCTCATTTGTTCCATTTCGCCTCTAATGGAGGAGGTGATTCTACCTGTATTAGAAAGCAATGGCCCAATTTGAGCAATCTGAGATTTAAATTCCATAGCTTTGTTAGCGGCACTAGCTAAAGCACCACCAACTGCCATAGTTCCTCCCCACGAACCAATGTTACGAAGTCCATCTGCCACAGCATGAGCTTTACTACCAAAGTTGGTTAATTTTTCAGATAATTGCCCCCAACCAGATTGATATTTGACCATCTGTTGATAAGAAGTAACCATTGATTGTTTTAAATTATCAATCTGGAGTGCAGTTTGAGATAAATTATTAGCTCTACCTACTAACTGTCTTTGAGCATCAACACCGCCACCTTTTGAAATAGCATCTTGAGCTTCTTTAACACTTTGAGTTAAGTATTGATATCTTTTATTTAACAGCTCCAACTGCGAAGATTGAGCTTTAAATAAAGTATTAGCTGTTCCTTTGCCCCAGCCATTATTCATTCGCTCTTGTAAAGTACCGATTAATTTAGCTGTTCTACTAATCTGACTTTTTAAAGCAACAGCATTAGTAAGAAAAGGCTTGATATCTAAACCAATTTGAACGGACAAATGCCCTAAATTTCCATCTGCCATCATTTACCTCCTTCCCTACTTATTTGCAAATGGGTCTGAAAAAATACCTGGGAAAGCTTGGTCTAAAGTAGTAAGTTCATCACTACTTTCAATTTCTCTGTCAAGCTTCTTAGGGTCCTGCATTGAATCAACAAAAGTCTTAAATTCCAAAGGACTCATATTTAAAATCTCAGAAATCTTATAACCAAGTTCTTTTTCCATCGTATGGATTAGTTTCAGAAACTTCTTAAATGACTTAATCACCTCATCAGGTGTTACTTTTTTGGGAATTCTTCACCACCAACTACACCTTGAGCTTTTTCAAGAAGTTTAGGCAAAAGTACATTCATAAAAGCTGGATTTAAACCATTTTTACATTGATCATAAGTAAATTGATTTTGGAAGTAAGCAACAATAAATTTGATATTAGCTTCCATTATATTATCAACGTCTTTTGGCTTAATTTCTTCTTTCTTATTGAAGTTGGCAGATGCATAAGTAAGATAACCAGCATTTGTATAGTCAGTTAAGTTTAATGGATTTTTAGCAAGATCTCTTTCAAATGTTTCTTCTTTACCATCAATAAATAAAACAATCTTGTCTTTTTTCATAAAATTATTTCTCCTAATAGTAGCCGCCTGCTGAGCATACTGTTTATTTCGTAAGCGACTAAAAATTATTCTTTAGGTTCTTTGTGTTCTTCCTGTTGTGATTGTTGAGGAGCCGAAGCTTGACTAGCTACTCGGATTCAACTTAGCCTTAACCTTTGCCCATGCTGCAGTTAATTCACTATCATTCTTTGGAAATACTAAACTTCTGAATGTTGCTAAATCAAAGTCTGGATCACTTTCATATCCAATAAGCATGATTTGCTTAGTATCACCAACAGGCTTCATAATAAATTCACCTTCTACTTCTTCAGTAGCTGGATCAGGAGCGCCTGACCCTAAGGTTTTACTTTCACCAGAAGGAAACTTAAAGCGTCCTTCTAAGCAGGCTACCCATACGTTCTTGCCTGACTTAGCAAGTTTGCTTGAATATAGTGAAGCAACAGGGTTAGGTAAGGTCTTTTCTCCATAAATTTCAGTACCTAAAGCATATTGAACACCTAACATTAATCTCTTAACTTCAGGAGTAATGAAGTAGTTATTGATAGTTTCAGTAACTTTTTCAATACCTGAGGACAATGAAAGGTATGGTCCATTATCTGCTGAAAGTGTGGCATTTTCAGAAGAAATTGAAGTCTTAATTTGTGTAGTACCTGGTAGCTTAACAGTTTCTCCTACTACAAAACCTGCATCATCTAATTGAGCAAATTCAAGGTTTTCAACCCCAATTTTTGCTTCGCCTCTATAATTAACCATTAATTATTCCTCCGTTAATTCAATACCGTGTACATAAATCCGGCATATATATAATTTGTTTTCTGGATTGTCCTGACTCGCTTCTCTATCTGGTTCATAGTCCACGTTATAAAGTGGATAATTAATATCGATAAGGATTTTTTCAATAACTGGTTTTAGTTCTTCTAGTTGAGCTAAACTTTTAACCCAAAAAGAAACTAAAACACTTGGTTTTTCTGCAAAATATTGATTATCTGCGCTACGCATTGTTGCTTGAATATGATTGATTCTAATGATTGGAGCATATTGTGCTGCTTGAAATTCCTCAGGAATCTGGTCATTAAAAATCATATTTTCATCTTCAACTTCACTTTCACGCATACTAGTCATCATAGAGATTAGCGTGTCATTTCCTATAAGTGTTTGATAAATTTTTGAAGTAGCTAACATCACTTAGTCCCCAGCGTTTCTCTAAAAGCTTCAATAATTGCTTGTTTAATTTCGGGACTCATTTGATCTCTCGTACGTTCACTGAAAAAAGTAGGTGGATTATTCAAAGAACCTGTATCCCAAAAGTGAGCACGCCAAGCTGGTAAAGGTCCAGTACTTGAAGAACCTTGAATACCAACTGATACTTCACGAACACCTTGACGAAGTCTAGGTTTACCAATCTTTACTTCAGATTTTATGTGAGTTTTTCTAGTGCTTTTAGCACCACGAGGAATATTGGATTCCAATCTTTCAGCAAATTCTTTAGCTACTTCATCTAAAACTGTATTTTGTGTAGCAACAGATTTAGTCATCAATTCTTGAATTTTGGCTTCTAATTCTGCTTCGCCTTGAACAGCCATTACTTATCCACCTCCACTCCTGTAAACTTATCAAAATCATGTGTTTCAAAATCACGTTGAATATCAGTAATGTTATAGTTTTTATCTTTAAACTGGATAAAATTTTTTCTAGTTATATCTTTCGCTGCCATTGAATTTATCAAAAAGATTACTTTTTCTTTTCCCTCTAATAAATTGGCATCTTCACGATATTCTTTAAGAGTAGATTTAGCAACATCAGCCCATAGCTTCTTCACTGGAACCATTACTGATTTCCAATCGCCCTGCTGAGTTTTCTGATTTATCTTCTTCATTATTTGAATTCGTTGATTCGTTTTGTTTAGTAACATAGTCTTCCCAGTACCTCGCTTTCAATTGAGTAATTAAAGCCGAAACACCAAAAGGAATTTCATCAGTATTAGCTTTAACTGTTGCAGTTTGTTGAACAGCCATTTTTGCGTTATACCAAAAAGCTCCTAATAAAAGAGAAGCTGGTTTAAACTGCTCATATTGTTCCAAGTCTGTTGGTTTAACATTCTTTCCAATTGCTAAGCATATATAGTTTTCAGCACCAGTGTAGTAAGCTTCAATGACTGAATCATCATCATCAAAATCAACTCTCAAATAATTTTTGAATTCTGTTAAATCCATTACTGAATCTCTCCAATCATTGGTTGACTCGTATTAGCTACAATTTTTTTAGACTTTATAGTTGTATTAAGTAAACTAATTAAATCGTTTTTCAATGCAGTTGATGGATATGTAACTTTCAAATAATCCAAAGCACCTTTAAGAGCATCTACTGTATTAGATGAAGTAACATCCCCATTTGAAACATTGATTGCTGTTGAGCCAATATTTAATTGAGTAAATTCATTTAAGCTGTTACTCGCATTAGCTGGCCTTACTGGGTGTAGCAGTTACGAAGAAACCTGCATCTTCATCGGATTTAGTGATGCCAAATCTCGTTACACCTTGTAAGAATTGACCATAAACACTGTCATCTACCCAACGTGCTTGTAAGTCTTTACGGTTAGCACCAAAAATCCCTTCAAAAATATCGCCAATAAATGCCTTCATTTCACCAGCTTGGCCTAAAGTTGTATCTCTTACAGTAAAGACAGGCAAACCTAAGCAAATATCAGGTGAGTTAGCAGTAATTGAACGGTTTAAAATGTAGTTATCGTCCTTGTCCTTCAAAGTATCTAACCATTGATAGAAGCTTGCAGATACAACCATTACTTTATGCTTATATCCTGGGTCAAGAGCCACATTCTTAATTGCTTTCAATTCATCAACGCTAGAAACTGTCTTAGCAGTGAATGTCTTCATTACATTTAAAATCTTGTCGTTTAATAGTAAAATCTTTTGTTCCTTAAGATCTTGAGCAACAATACTTACAAGATCAGCATCAGAATCATCGATTGCTTCTTGTGACAAAGGAATAGCACCACGGTATGTGTCTACCTTCCATTCAATATTTTTAAATGAAGGCTTGGCAAGGTCAGGATTTTTAGCCAGTTCTTCTACAGAATGTAATGAAGTTGTATTGGGCTTTTGGCGAACTGGATAGCTACCTTGAGCACTTGTTACGTTAACCATATGAATGTATTGTGATAAGTCATCAATAGTCTTAACTTCATCAACAGGTACATATTTAACATCCTTAGGAATAGTTAACGCCGCATCAGGAGACTTTAAACCCGCAGATTGAGCATCACGTGTATGTAAGTAGTGATTTGCCATACGGTATTGTTTTTCAGCTTCATCTTCGCCTTCTGGTTCTGGGTTTTCAGGATTAATATTAAATCCACTTCTTGAATTCTTAGCTTCTTCAATTAAAGCTTCTAAATCCTTAATTTCAGTTTCCTTTGCTTTCATTCTCTTTTGAATTTCTTCAACCTTTGAACGAACTTCTGAAATATTCTTATCTGCAGTATTCTTATCAGCATCTTCTAAAAGAGAACGCTTTTCATCAATCATTTCATTGTATGCTTTCTTTGCAGCAAGCAATTGTTCTTTTAAATTCATTAAATTTTCTCCTCTAAATTACTTAATTGTGACTTAATCCATACTTTTTCTTTTTCAATTTCTTTAAACCCAGTTAGTGAACGAGTAGAAGCTTCTACATCAGTTGCCTTATATGCTGGAAAAGTAACAACTGAAATTTCATATAAGTGGTTAATTTTACGTACATAATGCACATAACCATCTGAAGTGTCTTCCCAATCATCATCTGCAATATCAAAACCAAAACTCATACCAGAAATATTTTTATTTCTTAAATTAGTTAAAGTATCATTGCCAAGAGTTGTTTCAGGAATAGCGGCTTCAAAGTGTAACCCACGTTCATCTAAATTAAGCTTTAAAGTATTAGCACTAGTTCTCGCTAGAACACTCCCTGAATCGTGATTATATAAGAGCACTACATCACTCATATCCACATCATCAAAAGCGTGTGGGTCAATAAATTCAGTAAAATCTCCAAGTTGTTCACTACGAGAATTAAAAACTACAGCAGTTCCTTTAATCGTTCTGCTTTCCTTCTCCATCATCGGAGCTTGTGTCAGATTCCGTACTTCCATCTTTCTCATTGCCTTTTAAAACATTGCTGATTCCACTTTTTTGATTTTCTTTTGTAGATATAGGTTTACCTGTATCATCATATGCATTACCTACTGCTACATTGTTAGGGAAGTTTTCCCTAATGTTTTGAATAGGTACGAAGTTACTCATAATTGTTCTTACTCCTGCCATTTCATCATCAGCTGGAGCATAACCTAATCTAGTTCTTGATTCAGTATCACTAAGTAGGCCTGCTTTAAACCAATCTAGTGTGAGTTTCATATTGGTTTCAGTATCAAGTTCCATTAATCTTGAAACATCAAACTCAAAATGATACTTAAGTGAGTCTTTAGAACTTAGTAGTTTTACATTAAATTCAGATGTAAACCGTGAAAAATAGTGGTCTAAACTATTTTGTACATAGTCTAAATTGGATTGAGGTAAAGAAGTATGTGAGTTTTCCAAACCTAATCTACTGATTGGAATACCAAAAGCTTTTGCAATCTGCTTAGTCGTATAATCATTTGAATTGATAATCTTAAGAATGTTAGTATCAATTTCAATTGGTTGATAATCTTCCTTACCAGATAAAATAATTAATCGATGTGTGCTATCACCAGAATTTCCTTCAATCCATTTATTTCTTAAAGCATTTCTGGCATCAGGTCCTAAATCGCCTGGCATTTTCAAAATAGCAGAGCCATTGATTCCTGAACCAAAGAATGCATTAAGCATTTCATTGCCTGATTTTTGCATACGCATTTCATCAGCTAATGCATATAGTGGACTTGCACCAACGTATCCATTTGTGGACAAAAATTTTATATGTAAAATTTCATTAGCAGAAAGGTCAAATGGGGTTTGGCCATATGGTTGAATCTCATACTTTATTTCGCCTGAATCTTCATCTAAAAAAGGTGTAACTTGAGATGGTTTTAGCAATTCAAGGTCAACAATATTGCCAACTTTATCCTTAAGAATTCTTGCATATGAATTACCAGTTAAAAGGAGATTAGCGGTCAAGGCATACTTAAAATCACGTGCTGTCATAAAATCATTAGGCTTAATATTCAACAAATAATTAAGTTGATTAAATCGTTTATCTTTAATGTGATTAACATTATCTGATTCTAGTTTTATCGGATTAGTCGCAATATCATTAGAAATTACATTAATTGCAGTAAACACATCACTATTTTTCAAATTAGTAATAGGCACATATCGAGGACTGGTATCTTGAAAATCAATATAAGAACCAGTGTCATTAAAAGCGGTCAAACTTCTAAAAAAAGACAATTTATTGCACCTCCTTCTTATTTAGAATTAGTGCGATCAATATAGATTGCGATTGCTGTCCAAAACAAACCGCTTCCTATAAATCCTGCAGGTGTGCTTAATAAAAACATTCCTACTGAAAAAAGTAGGCCACCCATTAAACACAAAATGGTGTGAATATTAGATAAAATAAAATTAAAAATGGAATTGTTTCTCATAGAATTCTGAATCCCTTTCAAAATCTCGTGAGAAATCATAGTTATAAGCTTGAGTCATCGCATCAAGTAATGCTGCTAAAGGGTCAATCTTATTGCGATACATTGTCTTATCAAGTAAAACAGCATCATTAATCTCTTTAACAATTGCATTATTTACTGCAATTTCTAATAGCCGATTATCACCATGAATAACGCCTCCATCTTGAACATATTTACGAAATTGTTTAGTAGGTTCAGACAATGTTGCAAAACCTTGAGCAACATCAACCATTGTGTAACCATCTTCATTGAAAGTATCGATAATATGGTTAGCTGAATAACGGTCATAACAAATGCAATTGACGCTGAATTTATGTTCACCGATTAAGTTATAAATAAAGTCAATGATTTGCTGGTCATCAATATTCCCTGATTCAAGATTTGAGAGTGTTACTTCCCCACGCCTTCTTAACGCTAAATAATCGATTTTATCCTTTTGAATCTTGTTTTCGATTCCACCTCGAGTTCCAACAAAGGCATGAGAATCAACCCAAAACTTTTTTTGTTCTGGAAGAGGTACAATCCAAGAAACAGCTGATAAGTCTCCTGTTCTAGCCAAGTCCATACCGATATAAACTTCACGTCCATAAAGATCTGGAGTCTTATCTACTTTAATATTTGCCCAATCTTGAACTTTGATATATGAGTTTTCATTAGCCTGTTGCCACATATTAAAGTTATAAATTTTAGCTTTGGTTTCTCGTCCCATCGCTTGAGCGGTCTTCCAGTCTTGGATTAATGTAGGCAATAATGTTTCTCGAATATCCTTGTCATAAAGAATTGGATTAGATTTAATCCAGTTAGCTGTATCCGCAATTTCATCTTCAGATTCCTGTTCATACCAAAGAACCATCGTTTCATCATCTACAACATCACCTTTAACCATCTGCTCCACATATTGATAAATCATTTCATGGAACCAACCATTTATGTTTGGTGAAACTGTAGAAATCAGTAACATTAATGGGTCTTTCTGCATACGAGATGATTTTTCAACGGCATCGTAAACTGTAATATCGTTACTATCTGCCTGTTCATCGAAAATAGCTAATGTAGTGTTTAACCCTTGAATACCGTTTTTATCGTTTGATAAAGGTTTGATAAACGAACCTGTTTTTGCATCAGTGATTTCATCACGTTTCATTTGAGTTTTACGTTTAACAAATGGAGAATCATTTCGTAGTGGAACTAAAAAGTTATTAATATAATTAAAAGCAACCTTTGCTTGGTCACGTTTGTTAGCTGCACAATATATTTGCTTCCCACGAACGGGATATTTCTGGTAAAGCAAGATATATAATGCGATACCAGCCACTAAAATAGTTTTCCCATTCTTACGAGCCATTGAAATAAACATTTTTTTAAATTTTCTATGGGAATCCGACTTACGAAGCCAACCGAATACAGAACCAACAGCAAATGCTTGAAAATTAACTAATTTCATCTGTTTTCCGTTGTCTGGATTCTTTAATGATGAAATAAAGGCAATTACCTTTTCAGATTCACGAATATCCCAATAATATGGAAAATTTTTATCATTTTTCGGCTTTTCTAAGTCTTTTAAGTGCCTATTACATGCCCAAATTACCTTTTTAGGAGCAAGAATCTTACCAGAAACAACAGCTTTAGCATATTCAGTTACTTGGTCTTTCATCTATCTACTCTCCAAACTTTGCATATGGATCATCTTCAATCTCATCTTTAGGTTCTGGTTTAACTAATTTCATACGAGAATCTAAAGTCATACCTAATGAAGAAGCATTAGCTCTGATTTCTTTCTGCATATCTAGCATTACATTAACTGCTGGATTCTTTTTCCCATCAATTAAGACTCCATTTTCTTCAACAGCTTTTATTGCTTTCTTTAAAGTTGAAACTGCTATACAATAATCGATAAGAACTTGACGATCTAATGCAGTAATACTTAACTTTTTAAGCATTGGAGCTACTCTTCGATACTCTTTTTGAGCTTCTGAATCAATCCATGATGGTGGAGATAGAGTTAATGTGCTAAAATCACTTGCAGCTTTTTCTTCTAACTCTCTTTGAGCGATTTCATCTTTAGTTTTATGTGAATTAAAATTTGTTGAGTGCATTCTAGGTCTTCCAGCCACCTAACCACCTCCTTTGTGAATAAATATTGTGTAAAGCCCTTGAAAAAGGGCTTTTTGTTACGCCGTTATGCCGAAAAAGTCTCATTTATGGAATTTTGCAAAAAGAAAACTCCGGGACGGTATGGAAGAAATGTTGATATACCGGCCCCTATCGACTATGGGGTAC
>NZ_JBLTIM010000010.1:0-47858 GCF_055362665.1 Lactobacillus fornicalis | reverse complement strand
GACTTTTATTCATTATTAGGCCTTCCAGGATATGGGTACTTTTACTTTTACTCTACTAGTACACAACTAACAGATGCTTTATTTGATATTAAGACCTTTATTACAACTACTCGCTTAACTGATTCAATTGTTGGTTTTAAGAATTATGGTTTACGTAATGATTTAAAGAAAAACAAAGTCTGGTATAAAGATAAATATAATACTGCCTACCAATGTAATACTTTTCCTTTAGCTTTTGCCGGTTACAAAGCTAATAATTTAAAATTAGCTATCAAACAACCACTTGAAAATCAAACTAAAGTTTTAAATGCCCTCACTGGCTCTAAGCAAGTCTACTTTTCTAAACCAATTTCTGCCCAAATTACTAGTACTAATTTAGTGGTCAAAAAAGACAAAAATCAACTAAATTATCAAAGTAAAAAAGCTATCCTTTCTACTCTTACTTTCACCTATAAAGCTAAACCTAATTCAGTTGGTTATATTGTTTTAGATAATAATCAGCTTTATACTACTCAAATTTCTAAATTAACAGTCAATAATCAAGAAATTTGTTTGATGCCAATTACTTATCAACCAATTGGCGTATATGTGCCTAAGAGTGGCAAAGTTACTTTGAAAATTAAGTTAAAGAAAGAAATTTCAAAAGGATCACTATTAAATCCTGAACTTTACTTACTCAATAAACAAGCTCTTAATAAGACAATTTCTAATGCACAAAACAACCGACTTAAATTATCCAAATGGACAAATAATCAAATTGAAGGGACTGTTAATATCAAACAAGGGCAATCTTTAATTACTACTATTCCATACACATCTGGCTGGAAAGCCTTTAGTGATGGAAAGCCTGTCAAGATTGTGAAAACCTTAAATAGATTTATTGCTTTAGATTTACCAAAAGGGAAACATAAAGTTACTTTAAAGCATACAATGCCAGGTTTGAAATTAGGAATTATAATCAGCATATTAGGATTAATAAGTGTAGTTACTGAATATTGGGTTCTTAAAAAGAATCGTGAAAAATAGGCATTAAAAAACTGCTAACAATGAGTTAGCAGTTTTTTTGAAATATAAGTTTAAAATAAACAATGCTCATTAAAATATTGCCATAAAGTTTTACCTATTTCTGATTTTGCCAGCAGTTGAGCTCTATCTTTTATCGATATTTCTTGAGAAACTAACGTATTAGAATTAATTCCTTCAGGAATAAACTGAGCCAATTTAAATTCATTAAAATCATGATACTCCTTAAAATTATCATCTTGTATCAAAATTTTTTCTTCAACAAAAGTTAAATACGAATCTAAATAATCTCTTTTTGGCTTTTCACGTTTTCTTCCATGAATATAAGGTATTGCCCAAAAATTTGCTAAACAATGGCGATTTTTTAACTTTACCTTTTTTCTTTGCCCTTTTTTGTAAATACCAGTATTAATAGTATCTCCAGCAAAATCCGTATTAATAATTTGCCCATCTCTAATAATTTTTTTATTGTAGATTATTTCATAAAAAGTTACAGCAAAATCTGACATATCAGGATCTAAACCTGAATTATATGATTGACTTGAGTATATTTTGCCATCATATTTAAAAATATTATTCGCTTCTGATGTAACTACAATTTGAGTTAAGAGTACATCTTCAACTTGCTGTTGTTTTTTCTTAGTATACATTTATTTCTTTTCCAGCACCGTTACACATTCGACATGTGGAGTTTGTGGAAACATATCAACTGGAGTAATTTCTTCAAAGTCATATCCCAACTCTTGATACATTGTTAAATCACGCACCATCGTGGCGGGATTACATGAGATATACACAATCTTTTGTGGGTTAGTTTTCACACTAGCTTCGATGAATTCAGGGGTCAACCCTTTTCTTGGCGGATCAACAAAAATCACATCTGCCTTCATCCCTTCATTAACCCAATTTGGCATCAATTCTTCAGCTTTTCCACAAACATATTCAGCGTTTTCAATTCCATTGAGTAATGCATTTTCTCTAGCATCTTGTACAGCAGGTTTTACGATTTCTACTCCGTAAACCTGCTTAACATGCTTAGCAACACTCAAGCCAATTGTTCCAATACCTGAATAAGCATCGATTACAGTATCCTTTTTTGACAAACCAGCTTTTTCAATTGCTAAATTATACAGCCGGGGCGTTTGCAAAGAATTAATCTGGAAGAAACTTTGAGCAGAAATCTTAAAACGAATATCCCCAATTTTATCCTCAATTTGTGGATTTCCTGCGAGTAAATAGTCATGTTTCCCCAAAATAACGTTCGTTTTCTTAGGATTATGATTCAAAATCACACTAACAACACCTGAAATTTGACTTATTTCATCAGCTACTTTTACAAGCTGTGGAAAATCTTTGTGTAAACATACCAAGATTACCATCATATCGCTATTAGCCTTGCTTCTACGCACCTCAAGATAGCGAACTTCGCCTTTATTTTTAACTTCGTCATAAGCTGGTACATGATTTTTACGCAAAATATCACGTGTTGCCACTAATACCCGGTCAATTTCAGGGTCAGTGGTAAAAAAGTTTTCCATTGGAACTAAATCATGTGAATGCTTCCGGAAAAAACCAATCTCCAGCTTTCCCTTTACATTACGCACAGGTACTTGCGCTTTATTACGGTAGCCCACTTCTTCAGGACTAGCTACTGTTTCATTAACTTTCTTGTTCAAGTGTGCTTTTTCCAGTAAGTTGATAACTTGCTGACGCTTAAACTCTAGCTGTTTTTCATATTTAATATGTGCTAAACTGGCAAGTCCAGTTTGGACCCATTGATTAAGTTTAATCGTTACTCGATCTGGGCTTTGCTTGATAATGTTTTCAATCTTAGCAAATGCAAAACTCTTTTTAACTTTTAAGATTTTAGCTTCAACTACTTCACCTGGCAAAGCATTATTAACAAAAATCGTCATTCCATCTAAATGGGCAACTCCCATTGCTTCATAAGATAAGTCCGTAATTTCTAATTCAACGAGTTGATTTTTTTGCATGATATCTACCTTTTCTAAAATCGCTATAATATATAATACTAAAAAATCAGTTGCATTGCTCGCTAACAGAATATCATCTTTTTTTAACTTTTTATTTGACATTTAATTCGGACCACGCTATTATAATTTCAATTAATAAACCAGTAGCTCCTTAGTTCAGCGTTCAGAGAACCGACGGTTGGTGCAAGTCGGACAGACTAAGGGTATGCGAATTACTTATTTCGGCCTTACGCAGTGCCGTTATCACCTGCGTACTTGAGTCTGCAGATATTGCAGAGAATATGGGTGGTACCACGGCTTTATAAGTTCGTCCCTGTTGCTAATAGCAACAGGGACTTTTTTATTCGGAGGAAATAACTATGAAAAAGAAGATTGGTTTTGGAGAATCAATTTCGATTTTAATTCTATTACTAGCTATTTTAGGAACCAGTGTTATAAAATTTGGAATCAATCCTGAAGTTCCTGTACTATTCGTTGCCGCATTAATCATTTTCTGGGCAAAAATCCGGGGATTTTCTTGGGATGAAATTCAAGATGGAATTAAGGAAGGAATTAATATTGCAATTATTCCAATTTTTATTTTCATTTTAATTGGCGCTTTAATTGCCGTTTGGATTAAAGGCGGAATCATCCCCTCCATTATGGTTCTAGGCTTTCACTTAATTAGTGATCAATTCTTTGTTCCCTCAGTCTTTTTAGTTTGTTCGATTGTTGGTTTAGCAATTGGTTCTGGCTTCACTACAATTTCCACCGTAGGAATTGCCTTCTTAGGCATCGGAGCTTCAATGAATCAAAATTTAGCATTAGTTGCCGGAGCTATTATATCTGGCGCAGTATTCGGCGATAAAATGTCACCACTTTCTGATTCAACTAACCTTTCAAGTGCCGTTGCAGAAAGTGAACTATTTGCCCATATAAAAAACATGATGTGGTCAACTATCCCTGCTTTTCTTGGCTCTTTAATTCTTTTTGCATTTTTAGGTAATGGAGGTCATATTAATTTAACTAAAATTGACAAAACTGTTTCCACTTTAAACAGTAACTTTTCTGTTTCTTGGTGGGCACTATTGCCAATCATTTTGATGTTTGTTTGCGCTTGGAAGAAGATTCCTGCAATCCCCACTTTATTCGCCAATATTATTTTGACAACTATCATGATTTTTATCCAAGATACAAAAATGACAATTCCTAAGTTAACTGACTTGTTAATGAATGGTTTTATTGCCAAAACAGATAACAGTCAAGTTAACGCCCTCCTAAGCCGTGGAGGTATTAGTTCAATGATGGGAACTGTTGCATTAATTGTTTCTACATTATCACTTGGTGGATTACTAATGAAATTCGGCATTATTCAGGAAGCAATGGAACCTCTTGTAGAGAAATTGCCAAAGGCTGGTAGTTTAATTTTAGTAACAATTTTATCTGGTATTGGAATTAACTTATTTGTCGGTGAACAGTACCTTTCAGTTATTTTACCTGGACGTGCATTTAAGGGGGCCTTTGATAAAGTAGGCCTACATCCACTTGCACTTAGTAGAGTGCTTGAAGATGGGGGAAGTGTAATCAACTACTTAATCCCTTGGGGCGTTGCTGGTTCTTTTGCAGCTGCTACCTTAGGAGTTCCAGTTTTAGCATTTTTGCCATTTACCTTCTTTAGTTTATTGTCGCCTATTTTTTCTATCTTAAGTGGATTTACTGGAATTGGACTAAAGTGGAATAAGAAATAAATATTTAAAAGCCTAACAATTGATGTTAGGCTTTTTTTATTGATTATTGTATCTTTACTAATTTATGCTAAACTTTTGTCTAAAACCATGTTTTTGGATACAATTAGTAGTGAATATAGTAATTAACTATAGAAAGGAACTTTTATATGGATTACTTTTCACAAGATTCTGGACGACGCAAAATTCAAGATGTTACTGCTATTAACAGTTTCTTAACTAAGATGTACGGCTTTATGTTAATAGCTGTCTTAGTTTCAGCTGCTAGTTCATACTTAACAATGACTGTTTTTCGCTCAGCCATTATGAACATGCCACAAGCTATGTTTTGGGTTATTATTTTTCTACCTTTTGCTCTTTGCTTAGGAATTAGTTTTAAAGCAGCCAAAAATCCTACATTAGGTTTTACATTGCTAATGTTCCTATCAGTAGTTTACGGTGTTGAATTTTCTATCATAGCTAGCTACTATACTGGTACAACTATTACTTCTGCTTTTCTATCAGCAGCTGGTGTATTTGCAGCAATGGCATTATTTGGCACTTTTACTAAAAGAGACTTGAGCAACTGGGGCTCATACTTAAGAGCAGCCATGATTGGTTTCATTGTAGCAACCCTGGTTAATGTCTTCTTCGTTAAAAGTGGGGCTGGTGCTTATATCTTTTCTTACATTGGTGTACTTATCTTCACTGGTTGGACTGCATATGATGCTAATAGCGCTAAGCGAATTTTTATTGAATATGGCGACCAAGTTTCTGATAGTGGCTTAGCCATTATGGGGGCATTAAATATGTATCTTGATTTCATCAACTTATTTATGCTCTTATTAGAAATTTTCGGAGTTAATGATCGTCGCTAAAAGTTATCAATAAAACAAAATCCGTTAGAACTTTCTGTTCTAGCGGATTTTTCTATCTAAATAACTACTTTAAAAATTTTAAAAGTAATTGATCAACTTCTTTATTTTCATGTAATCGACTGTGCTGCGCACCATAACCCTTAATTTCTCGTTCTTCATAAGATTTAGCCCGCTTTTGTACTAGATAACGCAAGGACTTTGAGGAGTTATTATTAACTGAGCCATCACCCTGATTTTTATAATTGCCATAAATATTCATGACTTGAATGTTTTTAGGGAAAGTATTTCTCACTGACAATAAATCACGGTAAGTATCATTCATCATCTTTGGTTTACCATTAGCCTCTAGACTAGTGTCTTTTGGCTCATCCATGCCGATAATCCCATTGTAGTGACCGGCAATGTCGACTAACTTATTAATCTTTGGATATTTTGAACTGCCAGCGTGATTTTTAATGAAATAAATCACTTGCAAATTTCCCATTGAATGAGCAACTAAGTTAACATTCTTAATTTGCCATTTTTTCTTTAAACTAGCTAAAACATCTGCTACATAATTGCTAGATTGACTATAAGTCATCCCACCATTTGGTGAGACACTCTTGTTATTTTGTAAATTAACTTCAACAATGAAATGTTTCGTCTTTGCAGGTAAAGTGCCAGAGTATTTTACATGACCCTGATAGTCAACATCAGCCACCACGATTGAGGAAGCGTATTTATGACTAACTAAATAATTCGCCATCTGCTCTTCAGCATGCCTACTTGATCCCCAACCATGGAAAAAGACAGTGGCAGTAGCTTTAGATAAAGCAGCTTTAGTTGGCTGATTTTTTCTTAATCCTATAAATATCCCTAAGCAAATAATTATTAACAAAATTAAACCGGCCAAAATCCAAAACCGTTTTTTATGCTTTTTCACTATTTATTCCTTTCTTCAAACGATCTAATCCCTCTTTTAATACAGATTGAGGGCAAGCAAAATTCAATCTAATAAAATTATCGCCATTTCCTCGATATTCTTGACCAGATGAAATTATTAAACCGGTATTTTCTTTCAAGAAGTCAGCTAGCTCTTGACTGTTAATATTCAAATTTGAAATATCAATCCAGGCTAAATAAGTAGCAAATTCACTAGCCAAATTTAGTTGACTAAGTTCATTTTCTAAAAAGTTAGCAATATATTGGCGATTTTTTAATAAATATGCTTTTAGCTCGTGAAGCCAAGTGCTTCCTTGAGTGTAAGCAGCAATAGTGGCAGGAATCGCTAAAAGATTTGGTTCAGCTATTTCATCATTATTAATTGCTCGATAAATTTGAAATCTAAGTTCAGAATTTGGAACCACTACACTTGCACTATGTAAAGCTGCTAAGTTAAAGGTTTTACTTGGTGAAAAGGCAATTATCAGGTTTTGTTTTAAATTATCTGGTAGTTTTAAACTTGAACTAAAACTATCATTTAAAACTAAATCGCCATGAATTTCGTCACTAAATAAATAAACATGATATTTATTACATAATTGAGCAATTTTTTCTATTTCTTCATAAGTCCATGATTTGCCAATTGGATTATGAGGATTACATAGAATCATCATTTTAGTTAGAGGATCAGCTAATTTCTGTTCTAAGCTTGACCAATTTATTCTATATTCGTGACTATTTGCATCATATTCAAGCTCTTCTTCTAAGCTTTTTCGGCCATTATTTTCAATTGAATGGAAAAAGATATTATACACTGGTGTCAAAGTTACAATCTGTTCACCAGGATGTGTTAATCTCCTAACTGCACTTGATAAAGCAGGAATTACCCCACTTACAAATAAAATCCAATCTTTTTTTATTTGGCAATTATGTTGCTTTTCTTGCCAATTAACAATTGCATCATAATAGCTATCAGGTACACTTTCATAACCAAAAGCTCCCAATTTTATTTTATCTTGCATTGCTTGAATGATTTCTGGAGCGACACCAAAATCCATATCAGCAATCCACATTGGTAATTCATGGTCTTTTACATTCCATTTAATTGAATTAGTTCCACGTCTATTGGGCATTTGATCAAAACTATACATTATTTTGCCTCTTTTAATAATTCCAGATTACAATGTCTACTCTTAATAAATGTCTGTTTACTGTCTATCTCAGAATCATCTCTGATAATTTCACCGATTGAATTCGCAATAATCTTACCACTAATTGGATTTTTGATACTTATCACATCGCTAATAATATCTGCATTAATATTTTTACAATATTCAAAAACTAAATTAGTTCTTAAAAGTTTACAATGTTCAAGAACTAAACCATCAATATAGCATAAGCCTTGTTCACTTTCGATTGTACAATTTATAAACTTAATATGTTTGCTATTCCAAGCTAGGTATTCGCCCGAAATTTTTGAATCATAAATAGTAACATTCTCACAATTCCAAAAAGCATCTTTACTAATGAATCTACTATTATGAACCTCAACATTTTTAGCACCGTCAAAGCAATAATTCCCAACCAAATCAACATTATCTAAATAAATATTTTGACTACCTTTGCCAAAATAATCTCCATTAATTGTTGTGTTGGTAATTTTAATATCTTTACAAGACCATAGCGTCTCTTGTGCATCTGAAAAATGAACTCGATCTAAAACAATCTCGCTTGACCTTCTAAATAATTTTGGCGCTTGCAAAGATGAATTAGTAATTTTTATATTGTGAGTATACCAAATACCAGATCGAGCCATACTTTCAAAAGTCGTATCTTCTACTTCAATATTTTTGCTGTACCAGAGTGGATATTTCCAGGTAAATAAACTATTATTTAATGAAATATTTCTGCTTTCTTTTAATGGAGATTCACCTTTTCCAAAAGTTGTATCAATTATTTGAGTATCTTTTCTTTTAAAAAGAGGACGCTCTCCTTCATAATATGCTTCTTTAATTAATTTCAATTACTATCCTTTTCTAATTCAAATATTTGTTGAAGAAATCAGTCATTTCCTTGAATGGAATTTTGTCAATTTGGTCATATAAATCAGTGTGCGTTGCACCTTCGATTGGTAAAAATACCTTATTGTCACCTTTTAATTTACCAAAGGCATCCTTACCCATATAAAAAGAGTGAGCCTTAGTACCATGTGTAATCATTACCGCATTTTCAATTTCACCAGCATAAGCTAATAATTTACTGTTTAAGAATGAAAGCGCACTAGTTACAGCCCAACCATTATTTGAATTTAGTGAACGTTTGTGATAACCACGCTTAGTCTTGTAGTATGCGTAATAATCTTTAACAAAATCTGGAGCGTCATCTGGCAATGGATCGACTACTCCTCCAGCTAACTTATATTGACCCTCTCTAAAGTCAATCGTTCTTTGTTTATTTATAGCTTTTCTTGCTTGATTGCGAGCAGATTCCTTATCTTCTTTATCAAAATAACCATTAGCAATTAACCGTGTCATGTCATACATAGTAGAAGCAACTGTCGCCTTAATCCGAGTGTCGATTGCAGCCGCATTCAAAGCTAACCCTCCCCAGCCACAGATGCCAATGATCCCGATTTTTTCAGGATCAACTAGATCATTGTTTGATAAAAAATCAACTGCTGCTTGAAAATCTTCAGTATTAATATCAGGTGAAGTCATGTAACGAGGAGTCCCAGTGCTTTCACCAGTAAAGGATGGATCAAAAGCAATGGTTAAAAAGCCATTTTCAGCCATCTTTTGAGCGTAAAGGCCAGAAGATTGTTCCTTAACTGCACCAAAAGGTCCACTAACTGCTAGTGCTGGCAATTTTTCATTAGCATTTTTAGGAATATACATATCAGCTACCAAGATCGTACCGAATCTTGTAGGAAAGGTTACCTTCTTATGGTCGACCTTGTTGCTTTTCTTAAAGACTTTATCCCATTTAGTTTCAATGTTTAAAACTTGCATAATTTTCCTCCTGTTTTACTTTTAATTTTCAACTTGTTATCATGTTAACGCCTAAAGCTAACTTTAGGTCAAGATATTTGATAAAAAAAAACAAGACTTTCAAATGAAAATCTTGTTTTATCCCTTATCTACTAGTATTTATTTTCTTCTCGTTTCTTTTCGCGCTTACGCATCCATGGCAAGATAAAGCCCAGCCCGAATAAAACAATTACTGTTATAATGTTTAAAACTAATTGGTGATTAAATTCTGCAGTACCAAAATCAACATTTTGAGGGACAAAACCTAAAGTGGCACAAATAAAGGTAAAGATTAAGCACCAAAACCCAACTGCTAATGCTCCAGTCTTATTTTTAATGAAGACATAATCTGACTTGTATTTTTCTTGCTGCATTCTCATTGCAACAAAGGCAAAGAATACCCAACAAGTCTTATATGGTGAAATAATCCCATTAATATTCAAAAGCCAGTTATAAATGGTATTGATGTTTGGCAAGGTTCCTGTCAAAAGAAGCAAGAACAAGCTTAAGCCAACAGTGAAAGTATAACTGTGAATTGGACGACCATTTTTGTTTTTCTTGGTTAACCACTTGGGCATAAACTTATCTGCAACATCCCCAGCAAACACTCTACTTGATGCATCAAGTAAAACAGCTAGTTGTGCCATCATAAAAATAGCTTGTACTACTGCAAATAAGTACATTAAAATTTTGCCCATACCCAAACTTTCACCCAATAAACGGAAAGCATAGTAAGGACCGTTCATCTTAAAATCATGTGGAATATGATGTGCATTAAAGAACATTGCCAAAGCTAAGGTACCAAAGATAGTTAAAAATCCAGTCATAATAGCCAACATCCACATTGCCTTAGGGAAATCACGCTTAGGATTTTTCATTTGCGAAACGTATGGTGCAGCAAGTTCTGCCCCAGACATTGCAAAAATCAACAAACCAGTAGTTGAGAAATAATTCAAACTAAAGCTTGGCTTAAAAGCTCCCCAGTTAAATGGTTGTGTAGCAATCTTATGACCACCATGCATAACTGCCCAAGCAGCAAGTGCCACAAAAAGCATAGACATGATAAACATAGCACCACCACCGATTAAAGAAAGAATTTCCAATGAGTTTCTCAAGCGGTTTTCTAATAAAATAAATGCCAAAATTATGACAAAAGTTAATAAACCAAACCAAAATGTCGACATTTTTTTATCTAAAGAATTGTTTCCTAGAATTATCCAGCTGAATGAAACAATTACAGAATTGGACACATCAACAATATAAGGGACACTCTGAACCCAATACATCCAAGATGTCCAATAACCTAAAGTATCATTGCTACTGCGCCGAACCCAAGATGCCAGTCCACCTTCTTGATTATCAAAAGTCAAACTCATTTGACTAGAAATCAAAGCGTAAGGAATAACATATGAGAACAAAAGAAATACCCATGAAATGACAACAGATAGGCCTTGATTTTGAAATGGATAAAAAATATTCTCAAAACTAATAATAGTTACAAAGTCGATTAAGGCAATAACCGGCCAAGTAAGATAGTGCTTTTTGTTTAAATCTAAATTAAATGTATCTTCTTTCATCTTTTCTCCCCAATAATAATCTTGTTAAATTTTATTTTTAGCTATTGGGAGGCTTTAAAACTATGAAAGAACCTCTCACTTCCACTTGTCTCTATCCTCACTCTACTTATATAATCACTTAATAGATACAATAACTTGTATCGATATACGTTCAATAGATTATATGTAATTTTGGAAAAAAGCAATAGTTTCTAGAATTTTTTAGTAAGGAGGGCATATGACTTTTCTAAAGATTGCAGTTGATTCAACTATTGACCTACCTCAATTATCAGAATGGCAACAAATTCCATTAACTGATATAAAGAATCCTGCTGAAATAGTAGCTTTTATAGTTAATAAAAATAATCCAATCAAACTTGCAACCGTTCAGCACTTGCAAAAAGAATCAGGTTTACCTATTCCCGTTATACAGGTAAATTCAAAAGTCTCTAGTGAAGATATATCAACAATTATTTCTGCAATAACAGAATACATTAATAAAAATATTCCTGGTTATTTAAGAGATTTAGTTAACTTTGCACAAGATCAGCCGATTAGTTTTACTACTCCTGGACATCATAATGGTTTATACTACGATAAACATCCAGCCGGTGTGATTATGAATAAGTTCTTTGGTAAGAATTTAATGTATGCAGATACTAGTGATACTGTTCCAGAATTAGGAGATATGATGACACATTCAGGAACACCACTAACAGCTGAACAAAAAGCTGCCCAAACTTATCATGCCGATAAAGTATATTTTTGTACCAACGGGACAACTAGCGCCAACTCTATTTGTGCTAGCGCTGTTTTGCGAAAAGATGATTTAGTTCTTTTTGATCGTAACAACCATAAGTCCCTTTACAATAGCGCTTTAGTTATGACAGGGGCTAAACCTGTTTATATTAAAACTGATCGTAATCCGCTCGGCTTAATTGGTGAGATGGACCCTGAATGTTTAAATGAAGATTACTTACGCCGTGAAGCTACCAAAATTGACCCAGTAAAAGCCAAGCAAAAAAGACCATTCCGGATGGCAGTAGTTCAAGCCGAAACCTATGATGGTGTCTTTTATGACGCAAAATGGATTGTGGATAAAATTGGTAAGCTTTGCGATTATATTCTTTTTGACTGTGCTTGGGGCGGGTTTGAAGAATTTATTCCAATTATGGAACACTTATCCCCATTACTACTAGATTTAAGCCCTGAAGATCCTGGGATTTTAGTTACCCAGTCATTGCATAAACAGCAAGCTGGAATGGCGCAAACTTCACAGATTTTGAAAAAAGATAGCCATATCAAAGGACAAAAACGTTATGTAGATCATAAGCATTTCAATCATGCCTATCTAAAATTTGTCACTTCAAGCTACTCTTACCCAATTTACGCATCTCTTGTTGCAAATACTTATTTAGTTAGTGGACCAGGTAATCAGAAATGGTGGGATGACACCTTGCGGATGGGAATTGAATGGCGCAAGAAATTACTAGGTAAGTCCAAACTATTTAAACCATTAGTATGTGACAATTTTGTACAAATTCCGACTGAAAAATTAATGACCAATAGTAAATATTGGAATTTATCACCTACTGATACTTGGCATGGCTTTAACCGGATTACTTCAGGTGAAGCTATGATAGACCCAATGAAAATTACCGTTGTTACGCCAGGAATTGATATTACTAATAATAAATATGAAAATGATGGAATTCCTGGACCAATTGTGGCTGAATTTTTAATGGAAAAACGAATTATCCGTGCAAAAAATGATTTAAATTCACTTCTTTTCTTATTAACACCTGGAGATCGTCAAACTGATCTTGATGCTCTACTAGATGCCTTTTTAGAATTTGAAAAATTCTATTTTGAAGATGCTCCCCTAGAAAAAGTGGTTCCCAAGTTGGCTAAAGAATATACTACTCGCTATCGTGGCTACACTCTAAAACAGCTTTGTCATGAAATGCATTCTTATTATGCCACTCATCAAACTTTCAAATTACAAAAAGCCTTATTTGAAAAAGAAAATATGCAAAATTATTCCATGATTCCATCTGAAGCTGATAATTTATTTATGCACAATGAAAGCAAATTAATTAGCTTAAAAGATGTTGTTGGGCAAATTGCTGCAGAAGGCGCTCTACCATATCCACCAGGAGTATTCATTGTTGCCCCTGGAGAAAAATGGCAAGAAATAGATAAAGAGTATTTTGAAGTTTTGGTTGGAGCAATGGAAAATTTTCCTGGCTTTGTTCCTGAAATTCAAGGCGTTTACTGGACTCAAGGCACAAATGGTAAAATTAATGTTGAAGTAGAAGTTTTAAAATAAGGAGACTCAAATTAAATGGTTTTATCTTGGAAAGCAAACTTACCAGAAGACTTGCAAGCAAAAATTGATAAAGTGGACAAGATGATTGCCCCTCGGCTAGCTGAAATTGATGAACAAGTCCTTCATAACCAACAACGGGTTCTTGAGCTTTTTAGGAAGCATCGAGTAGGAGAAGAAGACTTAGTCCCATCAACTGGTTATGGCTATGATGACATCGGTCGTGACAAGTTAGAAGCAATCTATGCTGATTATTTCAAAACTGATGATGCACTTGTTCGCTCACAATTTTCTTCAGCTACTCACGCCATCGCTGTTGGTTTATTTAGTATGCTTCGCCCAGGCGACACTTTATATTACTTAACTGGTACCCCATATGACACTATTCAAGAAGTTATCGGTTTAGCTGGTAATAAGCCAGGTAATATGAAGGAGTGGGGCATCAACTTTAAAGCGACTGAACTACTTGAAAACGGTGAAGTTAACTTTGAACAAGCAAAAAAGGATTTACAAGACCCTAAAATTAAAGTAATTGCGATTCAACGCTCCCTCGGCTATGCTGTTCGTGCTAGCTTTACTATGGAAAAGATTAAGCAAATGCTCAAATTTATTAAAGAAGTGCGTCCTGATGTAAATATCTTTGTTGATAACTGTTATGGAGAATTTTCAGAGTGTGAAGAACCTACTTTTTATGGGGCAGACCTAATTGCTGGTTCACTATTTAAAAATGCAGGAGCAGGAATTGTTAAAGGTGGGGCCTTCTTAGTTGGACGCAAGGATTTGATTGAAGGGGCTGGCTCACGTCTTAATGTTCCTGGAGCTGGTAAAGGCGAAGGCGCTACTTGGGGATATTTACGCGATATGTATCAAGGATTTTTCATGGCAGCTCATACTACTGGACAAGCCATTAAGGGCATGATTTTTACAGCAGCATTATGTGAAGAAATGGGAATGAATGTTGCTCCTAAATGGAACGATCCGCGAACTGATATTGTTCAAACTGTAACTTTTGGTAAGCCAGATCCAATGGTTAAGTTTTGTGGGGCCATTCAACATTACTCTCCACTCAATTCTTTTGTTGATCCAATTCCTTATCATCAAGATGGTTACGAAGATGATGTAGTTATGGCTTCAGGAAGTTTTACTGAAGGCTCAACTATTGAGCTTTCTTCAGATGGTCCACTCCGCCCACCATATCGTCTATACATTCAAGGTGGTCTTTCATACGAACATGTAAAAATTGCTATTTCACATGCTGTTGAAGAAACTTTTTATAAAAAATAAATCCAACTAAAAAATGACCTAGCTCGAAATTGAGCTAGGTCATTTTTTAGTTTTTATCTACCAACGTAAAATTCAATATGCTGTTGCAAGTTTTTAAAGGTTACAGGTAAATAGCCACCAATTTCACCATCTAGGTTAAACGGTACCTTATTACCATCATCGTCAACCATTTCCACCTTTAAAGAGCGAGTTTTAGTGTAAATGATATTTGGATCATTAACATGCTTACCATTCAGGGCCATTACCATCAATGATAATAGCGCTAAAGGATCGGCTGTTTTAATCACAATCAATTGAAATAAACCATCGCTTAATTCAGCATCTGGCATAATTTGCTCAAAGCCACCAATTGAATTAGTCATTCCAAGTAAAAACATAGATAAATCACCATCGTAAACACCATCATCATATGTTAACTTCATATGGCTTTTACTTATGCTCGGAAGCATTTCCGCTCCCTTAATCAAATAAGCACCATAACCCATAGCACTCTTTAATTCTGATGGAACTCCATAAGTTAACTCGGTCAATGAACCAGAACCAGCAATGTTAACGAAATATTTTTCATTATCATCACAAATAGCCTGGCCAACATCCATTTTTCGAGTTTTACCTTGTAAAATCACTTTTGCAGCTTCAACTAAATTGTCACGCGGAATTCTCAAAGCCCGCGCAAAATCATTAGTAGTCCCTGCTGGAATAATTGCTAATTTGGGCCGCTGACTAAGTCCTGCAACACCATTTACCACTTCATTTATTGTTCCATCGCCACCAGCAGCAATGATTAAATCAAAACCAGCTTTAGCAACGCGAGTAGCTTCATGTTGTGCAGAAAAAGCTTCTGGAGTGGTGCGAAATGCACTTGCTTCGTACCCTGCTTGTTCAACGATATTTAAAATATCTGCAACATTTTTAGGCATCTGTTCGTGACCTGAAACAGGATTATATATCAATCTTGCTTTCTTAATCATTTAAAACACCCTTTTTCTTGTTAGTAAATTAACGACTTTGTAATTCTTTATTAAGTAATTGGTTAATAATCTTAGGATTTGCTTTACCATGAGTTTGCTTCATAATTTGACCAACTAAGAAACCAATCGCTCTATCTTTACCATTCTTGAAGTCTTCAACAGATTGAGGATTGTTGTCTACAATTTCCTTAACCATTGGTTCAAGAACTGAAAGATCTGAAAGTTGAGCCATTCCATTTTCTTCAACGAACTTCTTAGGATCAGTTCCATTGGCAACAGTTTCAGCAAAGACTTTCTTAGCAATCTTAGATGAAATAACACCATCTTTAATCAAAGTTACCATCTTAGCCAAGTTTTCTGGAGTAAGCTTAATGTCCTTAAGTTCAACGTGATGTTCGTTAAGGTATCCATTAACTTGGGTATTCATCCAGTTCGCAGTCATTTGTGGATCTGCTCCTGCTTCCATTGCCTTATCAAAGAAGTCACTAGCTTCCTTAGTTTGCAAAATGACATCTGCATCGTAAGGCTTAAGGCCTAACTTGTTAATGTAATCAGTGCGACGCTCTTCTGCACTCTTAGGCAAAACTGCCTTAATTTCATCAATCCAGTCTTGCTTAATGTGATATGGAGCAATATCAGGTTCAGGGAAGTAACGGTAGTCTGCGTTTCCTTCCTTAACACGTTCAAGCACAGTCTTACCACTATTTTCATCAAAACGACGAGTTGAAAGTTGAACCTTACCACCTGATAAAAGCACTTCTTGTTGACGCTTTTCTTCGTATGCAAGTGATAAACGTACGTGTTCAAATGAATTAAGGTTCTTCATTTCAACCTTAGTACCCAATTCTTTTTGACCAGCTGGACGAATTGAGATGTTAGTATCAACACGCATTGATCCTTCTTCCATCTTAACGTCACTGGCACCAGTAAATTGAACAATCTTACGTAACTTTTCAAGATATGCGTATGCTTCTTCTGGATCTTCCATATCTGGTTCAGAAACAACTTCAAGTAGTGGTACCCCTTGACGGTTTAAGTCAACATATGAAAAGCCGTTAGTACCGTGAGTGTTCTTACCGGCATCTTCTTCGATGTGCATTTCGTGGATACCTATTCGCTTCTTTTTACCACGAACTTCAATTTCCACATAACCATTTCTAGCAAGTGGTTCAAAGAATTGGGTAATTTGATAAGCCTTAGGGTTATCTGGGTAGTAATAATTTTTACGATCAAAATGAGTAACAGGCGTAATTTCTGAGTGAGTAGCTAAGGCTACCATCAAGCCCAAGCGATAAACTTCTTTATTAAGCTTAGGAAGAACACCTGGATAACCCCAGTCAATAACATTAGCTTCTGAGTTAGGTTCTGCACCATAAGTTACTGGTGATGGAGAGAAAATCTTACTCTTTGTTTTTAACTCAAAGTGAACTTCAAGACCGATAGTTGATTTAAAATTCATTAATTAATCCTCCAATCCAGCTGGTTTCTTTTCATAAAATTTGTTGTTACGTTCAATAAAGTCAGCAACACGCAAAACAGATTCTTCATCAAATCTCTTAGCCATAATTTGTAAACCAACAGGCATACCATTAACTAGACCTGCAGGAACACTAGCAGCTGGAACACCAGACATATTTGCAGAAATAGTCAAAATATCGTTATTGTACATCTTAATTGGGTCCTTAACTTCTGAACCAATTTCAAATGCTGGTTCAGTAGTTGTTGGTCCAACAATTACGTCGTTATCTTCAAAAATTTTGTCAAAGTCACGGCAAATTAAAGTTCTTACCTTACTTGCTTGTCTGAAGAACTTATCATATGAACCCGCTGACAAAGCAAATGAACCTAGCATAATCCGGCGCTTAACTTCATCACCAAAACCTTCTGAACGAGATTTTACATAAACATCAAGCAAGTTTTTAGTATCCTTAGCACGGTAACCGTAACGAATACCATCATATCTTTGAAGATTTGAACTAGCTTCACTTGAAGCGATGATACAGTAAGTTGGGACAACGTATTTAGTGTGAGGAAGTGACACTTCATTAATGATGGCACCGTTTTCCTTAAGAAAATCAATTTGTTCTTGAATCGCTTTACGAACGCCTTCATCAACTGCATCACTCATGTATTCCTTAGGAACCGCAACTCGCAAGCCTTTAACATCTTGGCCTAACGCCTTGGTAAAGTCAGGTACAGTTTTTTCAGAAACAGTTGAATCATGTTCATCTGCACCACTAATAACGTTTAAAACTTCTGCTGCATCTTGAACTCGCTTAGTTAAAACACCAATTTGATCAAGTGATGAAGCAAATGCAATCAAGCCCCAACGTGATACTCGGCCATAAGTTGGCTTAATACCAAAAATACCGTTGAATGCTGCAGGCTGACGAATTGAACCACCTGTATCTGAACCAAGGGCAGCCACAATTTCACCACTAGCAACTGCTGCTGCAGAACCACCAGATGAACCGCCTGGCACCTTATCTAAATTCCATGGATTATGTACTGCGCCAAAGTATGAGTTTTCATTACTTGAACCCATTGCAAATTCGTCTAAGTTAGTTTTACCAACGACAGTTGCACCAGCTTTTTTAAGCTTAGACACAACAGTAGCATCATAGACTGGAATAAAGTTATCCAAAATATGACTTGCAGCGGTAGTTTTAAGACCATTAGTTACAATATTATCTTTAATTGCAATTGGAACACCTGCTAACTTATTTGCAAAATCCAAGTTTTCACTTGCCTTTGCATCTTCATCAACAGTAATAAAAGCATTAATCTTTTTGTCAGTTTCTTTGATATTAGCAATAGTTTTATCGGCTAATTCTTGAGCTGAAACTTCACCATTAGCTAATTTTTGGTTTAAAGAGTCAATAGTTTCGTTTAAGTAATTCATTAATCGTTATCGTCCTTATCAATAATTACTGGCACCTTAATGAAGCCATCACTAGTTTCGGGAACGTTTTTAAGCATTTCCTTACGATCTTGCCAATGTTCTGGCTTATCTTCGCGATAAACTGTATCACGATCAACTACTTGAGTCGTTTCAGGAACACCTTCTGTATTAACTTCTCCCAATTGTTCAGCCATTTCAATAATCTTTCCCATTTGGGAAGTAAATTGATCTAACTCTTCATCTTTAAATTCAAGCCGTGACAAAGCAGCTACGTGCTTGATTTCTTCTTTTGTAATTTCCACTATTTTACCTCCTTATTCGCCACCATATATATGTGAGCTATAACTATCATCGCCACTGTTTTTATAAACAATTGCCTGGACATCATTAACTGAACTTATTTTTATTTCAATTGGTACATCTTTGGCTAAATATTTTTTAGCCTCTGATTGCACTAATCTTGTAAAACTTTGAATTTGAACGTAACCATAAAATTGCGTTGTAATTTGAATGTTCTCCTGAGTTAATTTGTCATTTTGATAGCGAACTGTTGCTACAACCCCACTCAAGTTAGGGAAATAATCTTCAATAGCTGATTTAAAACTATTAAAGGCTGAAGCATCATCACTATTAACAGGTGATTCATTATTTACAGTTGGCAAGACCTGGCTCTTTTCGGAAACAGACTTCCAATTAGTTATTTTACTACTATTACCCTCTGCTACGCCATATGCAAAGAAAGTTCCACCAACTAATGAGTCTTGACTAGTCTTTGAAAAGAGAGAAATCATTATCGGAATATTTTTCATTTCCTTTTTCTTACGTAGTCTAGCTACTATTTTATCAGCTGTTTCTTTTCCATATTCCTCTTGTTTAGATCGAGAAATATTACTTGAATATTGTGGTCCACCAGTTGTCTTTTGATAATAATCAATAGAATTAAGTGCTAAGCCCAAAGAAATACCAGATAATTTATAATTTGATCCTGAGCCGGTTAAAAAATCTTGTTCCAAAATTTGATTTAAAATAACGGGGTTTCGGGTTGTTTCACCTGTTTTACCATTATTTTTAGGATTGAGGCCATCTGGATATGATTTAGATTCTCTCATTAGCCAAGAAGAAATAGTAGAACTAGATAATTTTTGTCCTTCTTGAAAAACATATTTATTCGTTGAAAATACATTTTTGTCTAAATTGACTAAACCACGTTCTAGCGCTTCACTATCAACTGTATTATCAAGATCACTTGACGTAAGTCCAGAAGTTGAACTAGTTACATATTTCCCATTTTTTAATAAAACAGTATAACCACTATTAGTTGATGTTGTTTGATACTTTTTAGTTTTATTATTAGTGGTTGTAGCATTATTAGCTAAATCTGAATCTCCTAATCGACCACAACCCGCTAACACAAGCATCGATGATGCCAACAAAGCTATTTGTAAAAACTTTTTCAC
Source organism: Lactobacillus fornicalis (assembly GCF_055362665.1). NCBI lineage: Bacteria > Bacillati > Bacillota > Bacilli > Lactobacillales > Lactobacillaceae > Lactobacillus > Lactobacillus fornicalis. Next base: position 27,817 of record NZ_JBLTIM010000010.1, on the reverse strand, counting down.
AATCATAATCCCTTTTATTGAATTTTTTCGATTGCTTCTTCTTCAGTCAAAAGTGCAATCTTTAAGCTTTCAGCCTTAGTAAGTTTAGAACCAGCATCTGTTCCATAGATAACATAATCAGTCTTTTTAGAAACTGAACTTGTAACTTTTGCTCCAAGGCTTTCAAGCTTTTTAGTAAATTCACTTCTAGTAAAATGTGCCAATTTTCCAGTTAAAACTACAGTCTTATTTTTAAAGAAATTATCAACAATTTCTTCCTCAGACACATCTTCACCTAAATAATCAATATTTACTCCACTATCAATTAGTTCTTGAACTAATTTTTGAACACTAGCTTGTGCAAAGTAAGTAGTAATTGATTCCGCAATCGTCTCTCCTATTGTATCAATTGCTGTTAAATCTGACACGCTTGCTTGCATAATCTTATTTAAGTTTTTAAATCTTTGGACGATTAATAGTGCTGCCTTAGCACCTACATGATCAATTCCCAGCCCATTTAATAGTAATTCTACTGAATTTTGTCTAGAATTATCAATCGCTGTAAGCAAATTACTAATAGATTTATCACCAAAATGATCAAGTTCTGCTAAATCATCTGCAGTTAAATGATATAAATCTGCAACATCTTTAACTAAATCATGTTGAATTAGCTGTCGAACAATTTTCGGTCCCAGGCCCATAATATCCATAGCTGGCCGTGAAGCAAAGTGGATAATTCCTTCTTCAATTTGAGCTGGGCAAGCTGGATTAATGCATCGTAGTGCAACTTCTCCTTCCAAGTGAACCAAACTTTGTCCACAAGATGGACATTCGGTTGGAATCTCATATACTTGACTATTAGCTGGTCTTTTACTTAAAACAACCTCTGAAATTTCAGGAATTATGTCACCTGCTTTATGCAGTTTAACAGTATCGCCTATTCTCACATCTTTTTGTTTAAGCAAATCAGGATTGTGCAGTACAGCTCTTGACACAGTTGTTCCTGCTAATTCAACAGGATCCATCACCGCAGTTGGTGTTACTACCCCTGTTCTTCCCACTGTCCAAACAATTTCATGAACTATAGTTTCTTGTTCTTCAGGTGGGAATTTATAAGCGATTTCCCATCGTGGTACCTTAACAGTATTGCCTAATTGCTTTTGTAAAGTTAAATCATCAACTTTTAAAACAATTCCATCTATTCCGTAGCTCAAGCTATCTCTTTTACTAGTGTATTCATCAATATATGCAAAAACTTCATCTAAATTAGCTAATTTTCTTCCAGTTTCATTAGTATGGAATCCTAACTTGGACATTTGTTGTATTGCTTGATGTTGACTAGTAATTTCCTTAGGAGGATTTACCCAAGTATAGATAAATGTACTTAAATTTCGCTTTTTGGTAACTTTTGGATCAAGTTGACGCAAACTTCCTGCAGCCGCATTTCTTGGATTGGCAAAAATTGCTTCTCCATTTTCATCACGCTCAGTATTTAATTTTAAAAAAGCTGCTTTTCCCATATAGCATTCGCCACGTACTTCTGTAGTAAGTTTTTCAGGCAAAATCTTAGGAATATCATCAATATATTGCACATTTTTAGTTACATCTTCACCAATTCGACCATTACCACGTGTTGAAGCTTGAATTAATTTTCCATCAACATATTCAAGTGATAAAGATAATCCGTCAATTTTTAATTCAACGTTATAAGCAACAGGTCCTCCCACTAATTTTTGAATTCGTTGATCAAATTCAAAAAGTTCATCTTTGGAAAAGACGTCCCCCATTGAAAGCATCGGAACTTGATGTTCAACTTTTCCTAAATCTGATTTTATTTCTCCACCAACTCGTTGCGTAATTGAATCAGGGGTTACTAACTCTGGAAATTGCTTTTCAAGTTCTACTAATTTTTGATAATTCTGATCATAAACAGCATCTTCAACACTCGGAGCATCCTGTGCATAATATTGTTCAGCCCAAGTATTTAACTTTTTTCGCAAGGTTTCAATTTCTTCTTGAGCATTTTTTTTATTCAATTTAGCCATAAAACCTCCTTATATCAACTGTCCGTTTTTATTTTTATTATACCTTTTTAATTGGGGCAAATGCTGCTAAAAGGCGTTTTATTCCTTTAGATTCAAAAGCGATATCCAATTCCATATCTTCACCAGTGCCATTAACTTTAACTACAACACCTTTTCCCCATGCCTTGTGAGTGACTTGGTCTCCTACATTCCACCCCTCTTTTTCAGCACCTACAGCACCACTAGCTTTAGCTGCTGTCTTAGACGTATAAACTTGACTTCTTGCACGTTCATCTTTATTAAAGAATGGAATACTACTAGTGGAAGATACTGAATTGGCCCTTTGTTTATTGAAGCCGCCTGCATATTCTGTTTCTAAGTCTTCAGGCTTAATTTCTTGGACAAATCTAGAAGCTGGATTTGAGGTTGTTTTTCCATACATCGTTCTAGAAAAAGCATTGGTTAAATATAATTTCTCTCTGGCACGAGTTATCCCAACATAAGCCAAGCGTCTTTCTTCTTCAAGTTGATCTTCTTCAAGCATAGCACGTGACAATGGGAAAATTCCATCTTCCATTCCTACTAAAAAGACTACTGGAAATTCTAACCCCTTAGCCGCATGGAGCGTCATCAAAGTCACTTGATTTCCATCATCTTCAATATCATCTTGATCACTAAGTAATGTTACTTCACTTAGAAAATCATTAATTGGCAAGCTTTCATCATCTTCTGCTTCAAAATTATCATCAAAGCGCTTAGTTACCGTAAGGAATTCATCTAAGTTTTCTAATCGACTAGCACTTTCCAACGTTTTTTCTTTTTTGAGCGCTTCAGTATAGCCAAAATCTTCTAAAATCTTTTCAGTTAATCCGGTTACAGTATGACTTGCATCTTGAGCATAAGACACGCAATCAACCAATTTAGCATTAAAGTCAGCTAATTTTTTACTTGCTGCTGCTGAAACAGGAACTAATTCTAAGTTAGAAAGTGCATCACCTACTCCAATTCTTCGTTCATTAGCAAAAGTCAATAATTTTTCAACAGTAGCAGCTCCAATACCACGTTTGGGCATATTAACTATTCGGTTAAAACTCATTGAGTCACTCGTATTAGCAACTAATTTTAAGTAGGCCAAAATATCTTTAATTTCTTTTCTATCATAGAACTTGTGGCCACCAACAATTTGATAAGGAATATTCGACTTTACTAAAGATTCTTCAAAACCACGTGATTGTGCATTAGTCCGATACAGAATTGCAAAATCTTTATAATCTCTTTTTCCTGCTTTAACTGCTTCAGTGATTTTGGAAATAACAAAAATTGCTTCATCTACATCACTTTGAGCCCTATAATAGGTTATCTTTTCTCCAGCCCCCTGATCTGTCCAAAGCTTTTTAGCTTTTCGATTTTGATTATTTTTTATAACAGCATTAGCTGCACTTAAAATATGGCCAGTAGATCGATAATTTTGCTCTAATTTAACCGTGTGGACACCCTTTTCTTTATAATCTTTTTCAAAATTCAAAATGTTTTCCATATTAGCTCCACGCCAGCCATAAATGGATTGATCACCATCACCAACTACACAAACATTGCTGTATTGAGCAGCTAATAACCGACAAAGTTGATATTGAGCTTCATTAGTATCCTGGTATTCATCAACTAATAAATAACGGAATTTATTTTGATAATAATGCAAAGTAGCTTTATCTTTTTGAAATAAGACTAAAGTTTGCATAATTAAATCATCAAAATCCATAATTTGGTCTTGAACTAATCTTTTTTGATATTCTTTATAAATCTCACTGACAACCTGATCAAAAGGTCGATTTCCACTAGCTGATTCAAAATCTTTAGGATTGAGCAAATCATTTTTGGCATTCGAAATTGCACTCAGAATAGCTCTAGGATTATATTGCTTAGGATTAATATTTAAATCTTTTTCAATATGTTTGATTAAAGTAACCTGTTCACTAGAATCAGCGATTGAAAAATTGCGAGAATAACCAATTTTATCTGCATCCCGACGTAAAATCCTAACACAAAGGGCATGAAAAGTTGACATCCAAACATCTTGACCGGCAGGTCCTAATAGCTTTTGGACACGTTCTTTCATTTCAGTAGCTGCTTTATTAGTAAAGGTAATAGCTAAGATATTCCAAGGGGCAACTCCCTTTTCTTCAACGAGGTAAGCAATTCTTCTTGTCAAAACACTAGTTTTACCACTACCAGCTCCTGCAACTACTAAAAGTGGTCCTTCTGTAGTTTCAACGGCTTCTTGTTGTTGAGGGTTTAACCCTTTTAAAATCGTTTCGCGACTCATAAATTTTTCCCTTTCACTAAATTAACACGTTTATCATTATAACGAAAAAAGACTTCTTCGTTAACGAAGAAGTCTAGTAAAAATAAAAGATTAGTTGTCATACTTATTTAAATTAAACTGTTCAATTAAGTTAATTAACTTAGTAGCATAATCAGGATCTGTTGCGTAACCATCCGTAACTAGTGCTTTAGCTTGACTTTTATAATCTTTTGCTGCTAATACATGTTGATACTGATCTTTATTCCAAGTAGTACCATTTTGAAATAACCTAGCATGGGCTTGAATTGAAGATTCATATGAATCATAAATTTGAAAACTAGCTTTTACCGTAATCCATTTACCATTTACATACTCCTTAGTAGACAAAGTTTTGGATGTATTAGGATCACTGCTTTTTACACCAAATAAATTATTATATTTTTGAGACAATTCGCTTTGCCCATAATTACTTTCTAAACAAGCTTGAGCAATTGTAATACTAGGTAAAAGCGCAAAACCTTGATCCGCTTTTTGAGCAATTGGGCCTATTTTTTTTATAAAATCAGTTTTAATTTTCAGCTCCTTAGCTGCTGCTTGTTCTCTAGCTAATTGTTCTTGGCGAATTAATTCGTTATTAATCGCTTGTCTACGATAATAACGAAAACAAACAAAAGCCACTACTAAAATAAGTAGTACTCCAAAGACTTTAACTAAAGTTAATGTTGTTTTTTTTACTCGAGATCGTGAACGTGCCATTTTTATCCTGATTTCTATTTATACTGCATTATTTTAATCAACGGTTTTAAAATTATTGGGGCTAATATTGCACTAAATATAGCTTCTAATATCCCATTAAAAGCCAAAGCAGATGTTAAAAGAACCAATAAATTTCCATTAGTATGTCCTAGATGTGCCAAAAGCTCTTGATTTCCAGTAAGAATTACACTGGCTAAAATAATCACAAAAACTGTGTTAGTCAATGAGCTAATTAATCCTGATAAACAATAGTATAATCTATTATTTTTTAAAGCAACTATCCCTGCTAAGTATCCAGATAAAGCTCTAGGAATTATTGCAATAATTGGATTTTGAAAAAGAAATATACTTACTAAACTAGTCGGACGTGTATAAGCTAAAAACATACTAATTACGCCCCATACTATTCCCAACCCCATTCCTGCTCTAGCACCTAACAATACACTATATATTGCAATTGTTAAAGGAATAGTTGTCACAGCAGGCATGGCTGGAAATAAATATATATTTCCAATATTAGGAATAAATAATTCTAGCAACAGAAGTGCAAAAAAAATTGCACTAATTGCTAAATTTCTAGCCTTTTGATTTTTCACTTTGAAATTCCATCCAAAATAATTCTATAAAAAAGATGCTATTTTGTATAGTAATGCCTCTTTTTCTTGTACAAATGATAAACAAAAAAGGAAGCTGCTTACACAACTTCCTAACTGTATGCGGGCGAGAAGACTCGAACTTCCACGATCTAAAAGCGATCACAAGATCCTTAGTCTTGCGCGTCTGCCATTCCGCCACGCCCGCAACACTCCTATTATGATACACGAATCAGTAATTTAATGCAAGTGTTTTTTCATTTTAAGAGTATTAATTTATGATGTCATTTTCCACAAACATACTTTTTTAAGTCAATCCGCCTAATTCGATAGTATAACTTATGGCAATTAGTACATTGATAGGTATATTTTATCTTCTTTGCTAAGCCAATATCTGGTGCATAGCGGCTTCCACCTACTTGCTTTAGCAGAATTTTGAAATCTCTATTTTGATGTTTATACCCCATCTGATGAGTATGAAGATAATAATGACATAATTCATGCTTGATAATACCAATTAAATCCTTTCGATATTCTTTTTTTAAAAAATGAGCATTAATTTCAATATGACGATCTTTTAAATGATAGCGTCCACCTGTTGTTTTGAAGCGATAATTAATTTTTGCTTTTCCATTAAATGGATAACTAAATGATTCTAAAGATATTTTCCTAATCAGTTTTAATAGTTCTACTTCATTCATAATAAATTTATTTTACAACAAAAAAGACAACCTTTCAGTTGTCTAAAAAATTATATATCAATGTTGTAATTATTCTTTTCCCATTCGTCTCTGCACAAGCTTAACTAGCTCAACAATAATTATCATCAAGCAGCCTGTTCCCAAAACAGCTAACCATTGATCTAAATCTAATTCTGTAACTTTAAATACGTTAGTTAAGAAAGGCAATTCAACTGCAGCCATAATAATTGCAGAAATTACAATTGCCCAATTAAACCATTTATTTTGGAAAGTGTGCTTTCTAAAAATTGATTGGTGAACATATTTAGAATTAAATGCATGGAATAATTGGATTAAACCTAAGGTTAAAAATGCCATTGTCAAAGCATCCCCGTGTTGAAGCTTAGGATCAGCAACATGTGGTCCAATATGGAGACCTAGTGTATATACAATTAAAACTAATACACCTTCTAAAATACCTTGATAAACAATCGAACTTGCAACACCACCACTAAAGAAATTAGACTTTCTACCACGTGGTTTTCGATTCATAATGCCATCTTCAACAGGTTCCACCCCTAATGCAATAGCAGGTAGTGAATCAGTAACTAAGTTAATCCATAAAAGTTGTACAGGTTGTAATACATCCCAACCCATAATAGTCATAATGAAAACAGTCAAAACTTCCCCAACATTACAACTCATTAAATAAAGAATGGCTTTTTGAATATTTGAAAATACTTTTCTACCTTGTTTAACGGCTTCTACAATTGTTGCAAAATTGTCATCTGCTAAAATCATATCACTAGCGCCTTTTGAAACTTCAGTACCAGTAATTCCCATACCAATACCAATATCCGCTTGTTTCAAACTTGGTGCATCATTTACACCATCACCAGTCATAGCCACAATCTTTTCATTAGCCTGCCATGCTTTAACAATCTTAACCTTGTGTTCAGGACTCACACGGGCATAAACACTATAATCAGAAACATGCTCCTTAAAGTAAGTTTCATCCATCTTATCTAGTTCGCTACCAGTCAAGACTCTCTTACTCTGTCCCTTTTCAATAATTCCTAATCGTTCAGCAATAGCTTGAGCAGTAACTTGATGATCTCCTGTAATCATTACAGTTCTAATACCAGCTGCTTTTGCTTCTGCAACTGCTGCTTTTGCTTCTGGACGTTCAGGATCAATCATTCCTACTAATCCAGCAAAAATCAACTTGTTTTCAACAGTTTGACTATTAACTGCTTCAAAAGGCTTTTCCACTTCTTTATAAGCAAGTCCCAAAACTCTTAGCGCGTTTTGAGCCATTTCTTTGTTAGCTAAAAGAACCTGTTCTTTTTCTTTATCAGATAAATTGCTTACTCGTTTAAGTAATTCATCGGGAGCACCCTTAACGGCAACATAATATTTATCCCCGTTTTTATTAACAGTACTCATTAGTTTCCTATCTGAATCAAACGGAACTTCTTGCACACGCTTTTTAGTTTCTAATAAATCAGCAACATTAATGCCCTTATCTAAGCCAAATTGAGTTAAAGCTGTTTCCGTTGGATCACCAAGTAAGCCATCGGCCTGTAGTTTAGTATCATTTGCTAATAACATAGTTTGCATAATATCACTATTAGCATCAACCGCTTCACTAGCATCATGTAACTGACCATCATAATATATTTTTTCAACGGTCATCTTGTTTTGAGTCAAAGTCCCCGTTTTATCAGAACAAATAATATCAGTTGCCCCTAATGTTTCAACAGCTGGTAACTTTCTCACAATAGCCTTATGCTTAGCCATTGTTTGTGTACCCAAAGCTAAAATAATAGTAACAATTGCTGGTAAACCTTCAGGAATTGCTGCAACAGCTAATGATACAGCAATCAAAAACATGTCAATCATTAAACTTGCTTGACTTTCATTAGCTGGATTACGCAAAATACCAACAACAAATACTAAAGCACAGATACCTAAAATCATCCAAGTTAAAGTCTTACCCAGTTGATTTAAACTTTGTTTTAATGGTGTATCTGTTTCATCAGCTTCGTTAATCATTGTAGCAATCTTACCAACTTCTGTTTCCATTGCAGTGGCAACTACAACTCCTTCTCCTCGACCATAAGTTACATTGGTTGAAGAATATGCCATATTAACTCGATCAGCTAACGCAACATCATCTTTTGAAATTAATGATTTATCCTTTTCAACTGGAACCGATTCTCCAGTTAAAGCTGCTTCTTCAATTTTCAAGCTTTCAGTTGTAGTTAGTCTTAAATCAGCTGGAACAACATCCCCAGCTTCAAGTAAAACAATATCCCCTTTAACTAATTCTGTACTTGGTACTTCAACTACTTGACCATTTCTTCGCACATGTGCAACAGGTGTAGTCATTTTTTTCAAAGCTTCAATCGCTGCTTCAGAACGGGCTTCTTGAACAACACCTAAAATTGCATTCATTAAAACAACGAATAAAATAATTCCAGCATCAGTCCATTCTCCAGCAACTACACCGGAAACCAACGCAGCTATCAACAAGACTATAATCATAAAGTCTTTAAATTGATCAATAAATCGAGCAAACATACTCTTGCCCTTTTCAGTTGCTAAAGCGTTAAGGCCGTCTCTTTCTAAACGTTCTTGTGCCTTAGCAGAACTTAAACCTGATTGAATATTAGTATCAAGTTCTTGTTCAATATTTTCAGGACTTTGAGAATAATAATTCTTTGGCAATTTAATACCTCCTAACAAAAAAAGACTCACGTGCTGACGCACATAAGTCTCACTAATTAAGACAAGCCCAGAAAGTTTTTCTTTCGGTTGTTGAGCTTATCGCAATTTACATTGCCGTTACTCCCTTATGATAGCTTTATTATAGGTAAAAAAAGCTTAAGTTTCAAGTTATCTATTTTTTATAAAAGTCATCAAATACTGTAATTGGTAACTCTCTCTTGTGCTTAGTCTTATTCCACCAAGCTTCGATTTTTTCTGCAGCTTCCAGCTTCACTTCTTTGCCTTCAAGATAGTCATCAATATCTTTATAAGTTACACCCAAAGCTACTTCATCAGGTAAATCTGGAGCGTCTTCTTCTAAATCAGCTGTAGGTGCTTTAAGGTATAAATGTTCTGGACATCCTAAATACTTAAGCAAAGCTTTCCCTTGACGTTTATCAAGTCTAAATAACGGAACAAGATCACTAGCTCCATCGCCATACTTAGTATAAAATCCAGTTATATTTTCTGCTGCATGATCTGTACCTACAACCGCACCGCTATAAGCTCCAGCAATACCGTATTGAACGATCATTCTTTGGCGAGCTTTAATATTTCCCTTGTTAAAATCAGTAACTTTAACTCCAGCTTTTTCTAAGCTTTCCACTGTTTTATCTACAGCATCTTTTATATTAACAATTAAATCAACATCTGGTTTTTGAAAAGCAACAGCATCAGCTGCATCACTAGCATCATTTTGAACGCCATAAGGCAAACGAATAGCAATAAACTTATATTCTTGATTTCCAGTTTCTGCTCGTAACTCATCAATTGCTATTTGACAAAGCTTTCCTGTCAAAGTTGAATCTTGCCCACCACTAATTCCTAACACTAAGCTCTTTAAAAATGGATGGGCTTTTAAATAATCTTTTAAAAAATCAACTGAACGTCTAATTTCTTTTTCCGGATCAATTTCAGGTAAAACATGTTCATAAGCTATAATTTCTTTTTGCAAATCTCTCATTAATGCAAACCTCGATTTCTAATTTTAGTTCTTATCTCACTAATTAAATCTATTTTACTTTCATATAAGTTTTGTGACAAATCTACAGGATATTCTTGTGGATTAAGACTTCTCTTATATTCATCCCACAAGTTTTCTAAGTTTGCTTGACAAAAAGCTTTAATTTCAGCAAGTGAACGTGGGTGATCAACATATTTTCCTTCGATAAAGATATCTTTTAATAGAGGTTTGGCTGTGAAATTTGTTACGACTTTATTTATATATGTATATTGTTGATGGAACATAAATAGGGCATTAAAGTTTCTAGGATCTTCTCCTACTCTTGCCACCCAATCTCCTTCGTTTTTTCGATCACTATTAGCGCAAATTCTCCAAACTTGTTTTTTGCCAGGAGTTGAAATTTTAATTGCATTAGAAGAAATTTTCAAACTATCTTTCCAATTGCCATTTTCATCTTCTATCGCTACTAATTTATATACTGCTCCTAAAGCAGGTTGATCAAATGCAGTTATAAATTTGGTTCCAATTCCCCAAACATCAATCTTAGCTCCCTGCATCTTTAAATTAGTGATTGTCTTTTCATCTAAATCGTTTGAAGCAAAAATTTTAGCATTTTTGAAGCCGGCATCATCTAACTGTTTACGAACCTGCTTGGAAATATAAGCCATATCTCCCGAATCAATTCTTACACCTAAGAAATTAATCTTATCGCCCATTTCTTTTGCTACCTTTATAGCAGTAGGAACACCTGAGCGAACAGTATCATAAGTATCAACTAAGAATACACAATCTTTATGTGTTTGTGCATATGCTTTAAAAGCAGCATATTCATTGCCAAATGCTTGAACTAATGCATGAGCATGAGTACCACTTGCAGGAATTCCAAATAGTTTAGCAGCACGGACATTACTTGTCGCATCAAACCCACCAATATATGCGGCACGAGTTCCCCATAATGCAGCATCAGTTTCTTGGGCGCGTCGTGTACCAAATTCCATTAATGCATCTGATCCTACAGCTAATTTAATTCGAGCAGCTTTAGTAGCAAGCAAGGTTTGGAAATTAACAATATTTAAAATTGTAGTTTCAACTAACTGACATTGTGAAAGAGGCCCCTCAATTTGCACAATTGGTTCATTTGCAAAGACTAATTGACCTTCTTCCATTGAACGAACAGTCAAGTTTAGTTCCAGGTTTCTCAAATATTCTATAAAATCGTCATCATAATCTTGTGTTTCTTTAAGAAAGGCCAAATCACTTTCGCTAAAATGCAAGTCATTAAGGTATTGGACAATATGTTCCAACCCAGCAAAAACAGCAAAGCCATTACCAAAAGGTTCTTTACGATAAAAGACTTCAAAAACCGCCTTTTTTTCACTAATTCCCTCTTTAAAGTAGGTATACATCATATTGATTTCATATAAATCAGTATGCAATATTAATGAATCATCTTCATCGATTTGCTTATAAAACATTCTTTTCTCCTATTGCAATAATAAATTAATACCTTTTTATTTTAACAAAAAAGCCTGCACTTGCGCACAGACTTATAAATTAAGATATTTTTGATTTTTAAAAAAGTTTTGAATATAATCCAGCTTGCCATTTAGTCTTTATTCTAAGCTTTAAGAACGTTACTAATTTACGCTTAAATGGCTTACTTCCCTCCATCCAAGTTCCAGTAAATACGTGAATTGTCTTAGAATTTTTAGATGGATTACACAAGATGCCATCAGGATATACATGGATATCATCTTTTAAAACTTGTTCTTGATTATTAGGTACTGCTCCATATTTATCTTTCAAAATATCCGATACTGAAACTGTATTAACTCCCGCCATTTGGTCACTGCTATCAAATTCAAAATCGCGGTCATTATAATAGTCCAACATATCTTTAATCAATGGATGGCCCTTTTCAGCTCCAAAAACTGCTGTAAAGGGATTATCTTTATTTTCAAAACCAACAAAACATTTATTATCTAACAAATCCTTTAAATCATCTAGAACTAAAACATCTGTATCAAGATAAATTCCACCATATTCATAAACTGCCTTAGCACGAATATAATCGGAAACAAAGGCCCATTTTTTCTGTTTATATGCTTGCTCTACATATTTATTTTCATGAATATCAAAGTTAGATTCATTCCATTCAATAATTTTATAATCACCTAAATGTTTCTTCCATGTTTTCATACAGGTTTGAATTTTCTCAGGCTTGGGATTACCACCAACCCATACATAGTGAATAATTTTTGGTATCATTTTATGCCTCATTTTTTATCTTTGTATAAGCTTGTAATATCATTTCTAACTGATTAGCTAAACTAAAATTATTCATTAAATATTCTTTCTCTCGTTTAGCCATTTCCCTCAATTCAATACTTGGCATCAAGCTTGCTTTAAGAATTTGCTCTTTAATCATATCCAAATCTCCAATTGGACTAACAAAACCATAATCTGCACTTGGAATCATCTTTTTAATATCACCAACATCAGTTGATAAAAGAGGAACCATATTATCAGCTGCTTCCAATAACACAAGTGGAAAACTTTCAGAATATGATGTAAGCACCGCTAAATCACATCTCTCATATAAATGAGAAAGATCGTCATGACTCATAAAACCATGAAAAGTAACTTGATTTGAAATATTTAATTCTTGAGCTAAATTTTTCAAATTTTCAAGTTCACTACCATCTCCAGCGATATGTAATCGAATATGTGGATCATGCAAATCTTTAAGGGCCTTCAAAAGCAGTTCCTGTCCTTTTACTTTTTCACAACGTGCTACATTAACTAAATTAAAATAAGGATGGTCATACTTAGCAGGTAAATCAGAACTCTCATGAAAAAAGATTCCATTATAAATAATATGGACCTTTTTCTTATTTATTCCTATTTTTTCAGTTAACAAATTAGCAAAATTTTGAGTAATAGCTAAAATGCCATCTGCTTTTTTTAAAGCTTTTATATTTAACTTGGTAAAAATCCAGCCCATAAATCCACGCCCCTCAAAATCTAATAATGGATTAGAATGAACTGTAATTACCCACTTAGCATTTATTCGCTTTTTTATCAAAGAAAGGTATAAATTAGCTCTTGCCCCATGAGTATGTACATAGTCAAAATTATTTTCATTAATAAATTGGGATAATCTTTTTAAACTAGTTAAATCATATCGACTTTTAGTTTTCAGTACATGCGTTTTTATCCCTTTGGAAATTGCTTTTTGACTAACTGGTCCTTCTGCTAAAGTAAGGAGTTCAAAGTCTTGTCCCTCTTTTTTAGCTTCAGTCAATAAATTAATAATATGAAAAAGGCCACCACCTTTTTCAAGTCCAGCATTAACATGCAGAACCTTCATTATCTTCTTCCTCTCTTACTCCGATAAACTTCTTCAATAAATCTAGGTAATGCCAAAAACCTTCTAAAACGACTAGGTTCTTTTAAAAAGCGATATACCCATTCAATATGCAAGTCTTGCCAAACTTTTGGTGCTCGTTTAGCATGACCTGAAAAGACATCAAAGCTACCACCTACACCCATCATAATTGCAGGTAATTCTTGTTTTCTCAAAATATCTAATAGTTGTTCTTGTTTTGGATACCCTAATGCAGCAAAAACCATATCAGGCTTTGTCTTAGAAATATCACGAGCAATAATGTCTAACTTATCTTTAAAATATCCATTTTTTAAACCCACAATTTCGATATTAGGATATTCTTTTTGAATTCTTTTTCCTAAATCATCAATCACTTCTTCTTTAGCACCGATGAAATAAACCTTATTTTTTCTTTGGTTCGCTATATCAAGCAGCCACGTAAAAAGATCATATCCTGTAACTCGTTCCGAAATTGGTTTATTTAAGATATTGGCTGCTTTTATAATTCCTATTCCATCTGCTGTTACAAAATCTGCATCTTGATTTATTAACTTCATAAAGACTGGGTTTTCATTTGCAGCCATCACAATTTCAGGATTAGCTGTAACAATAAAAGTGGATAATTTATCATCTAATCTTCTAATAATTTCATTTTGATATCCTTTTAAACTATAATTGTTGAACTTAACACCTAAAATATCTACTTTTTCCGGCATATTATCTATTCCTTCTAAGAAATTTATTTGTCACATTTAGAATATCTTGATTAAAATCTAGTTTCATCATAAACATTAATCCTAAATAAATAAGCATAACTATTATTGATTTTAAAGCCATATTGAAAAAGGCACTAGCTAAAATTTGAGGGATTAACATTCCGATACTTAAACTTACTATTCCAATAATAAAGTATTTGGGGATATCTTTAAACACATATTTAAATTCGTAGCCATCTCGCACAATCCAGATTCTTAAAATTAGCACAATAACTTCTGTCGTTAATATACTTATTAAAGCACCTGTAGCACCAAATTGCCGATCTAATATAATACTCAAAAGAACCTCTAACACAGCTCCTATACATACTGGAATTGCATAGTCTTTATCTCTTTTGTTTGCCAGTGCAAATTGATTAGCAAATACCCCACCCATTGGAATAAAAATTATAGTTAATGTGAAGAAAAACATTAATGGCGTCATTGGAATATACTTCTCTCCGAAGAAAAAAGGTACAAACTCTTTAGTATTAACCATCACGATTACAGAAAATAACGTCCCTAACATAACCGTTGCTTCCAATGATTTTCGTAAAATCTTTTTCTGAGCTTCTTTTCCTTCACTAGCCATTTTAGGCATCATAACTAAAGTGATACTTGTAATAACCCCCAAAATCATATTAGCAATCCTTTGCGAATTATCATAATAAGAAACTTGTGTAGTATTCTGAAAGAAATTTAAGATTGGTTTATCTAATGAAGTATAAATTTGAGTAGCAATTTGCGGAATTAATAAAGTAATAATAGCTTTGCTAGTGATCCTTAACTTGTAAAAATATTTAGTTGGCTTTCCAACATAACTTCTAATATTAAACCAAAAAACAAAAGAGCCTAACATTGTAGAAACCGACATGATTAGCATATATTTATATAAATCACTAGGCTCTTTAACTAACACTAAAATTAGCAATACACTGATAAGCTTAACAATTGTATTTCTAAGTACTACTCTCCCAAAATCAGCTAAGCCTTGAAAGAACCAAGCTATATCCAATTGAGCTGAAATCAAAAATGGCACCATTAGCAAAATATAGTTCCAATATTTCACCTTAAAAACAATTGATACTAATACAGTCAGGGCAATAGTAACTAATCCTGCAATTCCTTGAAAATACCATAATCCCCAGAAAGCTTCAGTTAAATCTTTTTTTGGATTTTCTGCTCTAATTCTCGAAATTGTTCTCATTCCAATATAAGATACCGAAAGAGTACAAAAAACCATTAAAAATTGAAACGTATTATTTACACTACTATAAATGCCATACGTATTAGGTCCCAACACTCTAGATAAATATGGCACTGTAATTAATGGCACTAAAACTAAAAAGATTTGATAGATAGCATTATAAAAAATATTTAATAAAGTTTTTTTCAAACTAGTTCACCCTTTTGGTTAACTCATAAATAGATTGACAACAATTCTTATCTTTTTCAAAAAAAATAGTACACAGCTTGTTTCTTCTTTCTTTATATGGATCTTTATCTATATTTTTTAAGATTATTTGTAATTCTTTTTGATTCAATACTTGCTGTCCTGGAACAATCTTTTCATATGGTGACATTAGTAACCCTCTAGCTTTTGAATATTGCTTTAAGAAATTACTTACAAAAATGATAGGCCGATTTAAAAGTAAATAGTCAAAGAAAATAGAAGAAAAGTCAGTCATCAAGAAATCTGTTATTCCTAAGAGCTCATATAGGTCTATATCATTTTCATTAAGATAATTATTATTCAAAAAAGCTATGTTAGAAGCTTGTTTCATTTCAGCACTAACTAATTTCATTTCGTAAGGATGCAGTTTTACAATTAGATATTGATTATTTTCTACTAAAGTGGAATTTAAAGCTACAATATTAAAATCATCAAAAGCAAAAAAATTACCTGATTCAATTTGATTCATTATAGTTCTATCTTCAAGTTCATATCGAAATGTAGGCATATAAATTCCAATTTTTGCTTTTTCATTATCACTATCAAATAGATCTTTTAAAATTATCCTCTTTGAAATTGGTTTATTCAAGAAATCCAGTCTAGGAAATCCAGTTCTTATAAATTTATTTGTGTCTATACCTACGCAACTTGCCATCAAAGTTTCATAGATATCCGAAGAAGAAGCTATATAATCAGCCTGATGCTGCCAAATATTCATATTATGCTTATTTGTATGGTATTTTGTATTGTATGCCATAAAGCCCATTCTTTTTAAAGGAATTCCATGCCATAAAGAAAAACTAATTTGCTTTCTTTTTATTTTAAATGGTTGATGGGTAGTGAATATATATTGTGCTCCTCCTATTTTCTTCCATACACTCCACTTCAAATGAGATGATGGCCACGGCTCTACCAAAGTTACATTTAACTCTGGATGTTCTTTTCTAAGATATTTATAAAATAAATATCCATTTGATCCCGAACGTCCTGCGCCATTTAAAATTACAAAAGAATTTGATCTAATTGGGACAAAAAATGCACATAATTTTAAAAATCTAATATACAAGCCGAATAAAACGCTTTTCATGAATATCCTCCCTATTCTTACTATCAAATTTTAGCAAAAAAGGACCCCTACATGAAAGCTTTATCAAAGTTTTGTCTTTTCTTAAAGTATGATACTATTAATCAAGTAATAAAGGAGCTTATGCTATGAAAAAAGTAATTACTTATGGAACATTTGATTTGTTACACTATGGACATGTCCGCTTATTAAAACGAGCTAAAGAATTGGGCGATTATTTAATCGTAGGTCTTTCAACCGATGAATTTAATGAATTCAAGAAACATAAAGAGGCTTACAATTCATATGCTGAGAGAAAATATATCCTTGAAGCTATTAAATACGTCGATGAAGTTATTCCAGAAGAAGACTGGGATCAAAAAATAAAAGATGTACAAAAATATGATATCAATACTTTTGTAATGGGAGACGATTGGAAAGGAAAATTTGACTTCTTAAAGCCATATTGTGATGTGGTCTATCTTCCAAGAACTCCTGGAATATCAACTACCAAAATAAAGGAAGATTTAAAATAAAAGGAGATGCGCTATGCATCTCCTTTTATCGTGAAAATGTAAATTCGAATCTTTCAGCTACATACTCCGCACGCGTATATTCAAATGGCTGCCCATCAGTTAAAGTAGTTACTTGTCGCCGAGTAACCAAGGCATCTCCTCTATGAATTTTTAAGTACCTTGCATCATTTTCATTAGCAATACTTGCCCCAATATTTTCAACTACACTTCCAATCTTATATCCACCTTTTTCTTCTAAAGTCTTATATAAACTAGTCGAAATATCATGTTTTGAAAAATTTTTTATTAATTTTTGAGGAATAGTTACTACTTCAAAACAAATAGGAATATCATCCGCATACCGAATTCTCTCCATTCTGAGAACATTGTCGTTCTCGTTAATTTTCAATCTTTCTTTTTCAGACAAAAACGGTTTAGTAATTCGATAAGAAAGTAGTTTCGAAGATGGTACTTGGCCATTGGCCCTTGTAATTTGCGTAAAGCTCATAACACCTGACATTTTTTCCTGAACTTTTTGACTTGATACATATGTACCACTCCCTAGTCGTCTTTCCAGGATTCCTTCATCTTCAAGCGTTTTTATAGCTTGTCTCAATGTCATTCTTGAAACCCCAAATTCCTGTGCTAACTGCCTTTCCGCAGGAATTCTTTCTCCAACTTTATATACGCGGTTTTCGATATCTTGCTTAATTTGATTATGAATTTTTATGTAAATTGGTTCCTGCATTCTTATCGCCTCCCAGAATTAGGTCATCAAGTTGTATAAACATATTGTAGAGCAAATTGGTCTAGATTTCATCATTCTGAAAAATAATGAATTATTTTCTTTTTTCCCACTTTAATCCCAAAATATTTACATTCGGCAAATTAGTATATTCTACGCTTAGTGCCTTTTGATCACTAGATAAAACGTTAGTTCTAAAAATAGCGTCATCTTGAACTGCTAATGTGGCACCATTAGGGTTCAAAATAATATCATGTCCCTTAAACTCAGCTTCTCCATTTACAGCTAAGAAGAATTCAAATTCTTCACTACCATTAAAAGTAGATCGGGTAGCATCACAACTCGCATTTTGTTGAAAGTCAGCATGTGACTTACAAAGAGAATTAGTCATTGTTGTTTTAGTGCCTGCAATAGCCATTAAACGATCACACTTACTATTTTGAAGTAGCATAGTTGTTGAACCATCTAAATACATGCCTCCACTAAATACAGAATTTGCAATATTTAACCAACATTCATCGTCACTAGTAAAAGCATTGTCTTCTTTAGAATATATTTGACAATTAAGCATATTCAACCAAGTTTGCCCTGCTAAATGAACATCACGTAATCTAGAATTATTTATAACTAATTCAATATTAGTATCAGAAAAAGTATTGATACTTGAATTTACAGTTGAATTATTTATTATTGCAGTTCCAATTCCCTCTAATGCTAATCCACAATAATCGGTAACGGGATAATCTATTTGAGAATCATTCATTTCAAGCCTAAAATCTGATCCAGAAAAGAACGATACACTACCATTTATTACACGACATGAATATAACTCAACTGTACATTTTCCATTTAACGCTATTGCTGCATTTTCATTAATCTCTGTCTTTATAACACAGTTTCTCAGTGTTAAATAAGTATCTGCATTATAAGGAATAAAAAGCGCATTTCTTTCCCCAATAGTATTAATAGTCAAGTTCTCTAGCGTTACATATCTGCTATCAGGTGATACAGAAATATACCCATCGATTACAGTATCTTCTGGACTTGCTCCAGTCCCCTTGATAGTAACATCACAAGCTGAAATGCCCTGTTCTAATTCATAAAAACCAGGCTTTAAGAGTAACATATCATCCGCCCTGAGATTTTTTAGAGCTTCTTTCCAATCGATTTCATCGCCACCAGCGCCTACTTTAACAATTCTTGGCACGTTATCACCTCTGAGTATAAACAATAATCTTACATACTTTAACAAAAAGGTTTTTTTTAGTAAAAAAAAACGCTCACCAATTGGCGAGCTATTTTTTTCGGGTTGGGTGTTCTAAAAACACTATTGGGTTAACTGGATTCGAACCAGTGCATGACGGTACCAAAAACCGTTGCCTTACCACTTGGCTATAACCAAATCAAGTGGAGGAGAGTGGATTCGAACCACCGAACTCAGGGAGAGCGGTTTTACAGACCGCCGCGTTTAGCCACTTCGCTACTCCTCCGAAACGTTACTTAACTATGATATCTAATTTATCAAAAAAATGCAAGAGATAAATTAAACTTTTTGAGTAACATTCTTTAAATTAATCAATTTCAGCTAAATGCTCTTTGATTAAAGCTATAGCTTCCTGCAAATGATACTCTTCATCGCTAGGTAATGATAATTGAGCAATTTTTTCAACACCATTTTTTCCTATTACTGCAGGATAGCCTAAATAAATACCATATTCTTCAACATAAACGGAACAAACTGTATAAAAATATTCATCAGTTAAAACTGCACGCACTAATTCCATCGCAGCACTTGTAACTGCCCAATTAGTAAAACCTTTACCTGCAATTAATTTCTCGGCATTGCTTTTGGCTTCATTTGCAATTTCAGCTTTTTCAGCATCAGAAAATTCGTGATTAACAGTTGACCACGCAATAAAATCACAAAGTCCATGTTCACCAAGTACAAAGCCACCAATTTGCTTACTGTTTAATTCCAACTTTTCGCTAATTACTCGACGCAAGCGCACGCTATCTAGCATCGTTCCAATTCCAAATACCTTTTGCTTGGGTAAATCCGTAGTCTTTTGTAAAACAGTCGTAATGACATCACAAGGATTTGCAATATTAATGATTATTCCATTAAAACCACTGGCTTTAATTTTTGGACCAACACTTTGTGCATTGCGACTATTAATTGCTAATTCTTCACTACTACTAGTTACCTTCACACCAAAGCCTGCAATAATTAAATCAGCATCCCTTAATTTATCCCAGTCACCATAATAAACTTTAACTTCATGGTCATTGACTGGCAACGTATCTAACAAGTCAATAGCTTCAGCCTGCATTTTGGCTTCATTAACATCTAGCAAAACAATTTCATCACAGTAGCCATGAGTAAAAAGGTTAAACGCTGCAGTTGCACCAACATTTCCTAGACCAATAATCCCTACTCTTCTCATAACCATTCTCCTTTACAAATAATAGCTTATTATACTCTCATTACTAGTTTTTTCGAAAAAAAAGCTCTGAATCTTACGATTCAGAGCTACCTCTATTGGGTTAACTGGATTCGAACCAGTGCATGACGGTACCAAAAACCGTTGCCTTACCACTTGGCTATAACCCAATCGTTTGTGAGCTTTTACTTGTTGCTCAACAAATAATATAATACCCAATAATTTTATTCTCGTCAACAAAAAAATTAAAAAACTTGAAATATTCTGCTATTTCATTCCTTTAGCTGGACAATAGCTACCAGCAAATTCTACTTTATCACCATCAAAAATTAATTTAACTACACTACAATTTTCAAAATGAAAGTTAGTTTCAGGGAAAATATTTCTTACATACATTCCTAAAATTGCTCCGTGACCAACTGCAATTGCGGTTTCTCCATCTGCAAGCTGTTTTTTAATATATTCAATAGCTCTTTTCATTCTATCTACGGCCAAAAAGTCTGCTTCCATAGTAGGATCTGCCACACTTCCATGATTCCATGGTAAAGTGACTTCATCTTGCCCCTCATAAATTCCATACCACTTCTCACGCATATCTTTCAGTCTTTCATATGACATTTTTCTTTCAGTAATAAATTCTAACGTATCAGATGCTCTTTCTTGAGTTGAGCAAAAGGCTTTATCAAATTTTATCCCATTTTTTCTAAAAAAATCACCTGTAACTTTTGCTTGCATTTGTCCTAAGACTGTTAGAGGTGAATCTACCCTTCCTTGAACTTTGTGATAATAATTAAAAACAGTCTGTCCATGACGAACTAAGTAAATTGTTTGTAATATACTTCTCTCCTATTAAGTATATTACAAACATAAATAGTACCATAATTTTATCCCAAAAAGAAAAAGGACTCCTCAAGGAGTCCTTTTATTTATATTTGTTCAGAATAAATTCAAAAATATTAGTACCAACCATTAGCTAACCAGAAGGCCTTAGCAGCAGTCCATGAACCATAACGGCTGTATACGTAGTTATCAGCAACCTTTTCTTGGTTAGTAGCTGATAAGTCACCATTCAAGTAACTGATTGAAAGTTGGTATTTACCATAGTATTGACCGTTTTGTGCAGTGTAAGAACCACCAGATTCTTTATTTGCAATCCAAGCTTTAGCATCTGCTTCAGAACCAGTTGCAGTTGAAGTGTATGAACTAGTTGTGCTTGTTGTAGTTGAAGTTGAACTAGTTGTTGAGGCTGAACTGTAGTTATTTGAAGAAGCAGCATTTGCATAACTAGCTGTATTAGCAACTTGATTTGATGCTTGAGTAGATGAAGAGTAGCTACTGCTTTGTGAAGCCACTTGATTAAAAGCTACATATGGGTTGACACTATTAAGACCAGCTTTAGTCCATTTGGCTTCAATCCATTGTCCACCACCTAAATCATACCATTTGTTGCCTTGACTATCATATGCAGTTTCAAAGACTTTCCAACTAGTTGCATGTTGAAGCTTGTTATTGTTCTTCAATTGTGGATTATCTGGATTGTCCCAAATTGCAATACCATATCCTGGAACATAGTTAATAGTTACAACATCAGTATCATTGTTAACAATAGTTGCAGCGTGTGCAGTATTTGATTTCAAGTTAGTTGCCATTACACCAGTTAAAGTAACTGCTGCAACTGCCATAAATTTCGTAAATAATGAATTTAATCTGATAGACTTTGCGTTTTTCAAGAATAATCTCTCCTTAATAATAACTTTTCTCGTCTGTCAAAATTTCGTCTGTCATTCAATTGACATGATATATACTAGCAGGCGAATATTTCAGAAAAGTTACACAGCTATAGATAGATTATTAAAAATATTATGTCTAATGTTACAATTTGAAATATTTGTAATATTAAATATGGCTTTATTCATCTTTTTGCGAGATTAGAATTACAAAAATTACAAAACCTAACTATTTATTACACAATTATTTATTAGTAGTCGTTAAATTCAGTAAAATGATGCCAATGATAATCATAATTATAGCCAGTACTGTAATCAGATTAGTTTTTTCTTTCCATAATATTATCCCAATTACTGTAGTAATAACTATTCCTACTCCTGACCAAATAGCGTATGCGACTCCTAAACTAATTGTTCTTAAACACTTAGAAAAGAAGAAATAACATGAGGCATAAGAAAATAATGCCAGCAACCCCAAAAACAATTTTGAAAAGCCATCAGATGCTTTCAACAATGTAGTACCTATTAATTCACCAATAATCGCTATCAACAAATAAACATATTCCTTCATACTATCACCAGCTAGTAATTATGCCAGAATATGTATTAAAAGCCTAGATTGCACCCTAGTTTGTTTTTTGCTATAATTTTTTTGTTAAGCTGATTTAGCTCAGTCGGTAGAGCATCTCCCTCGTAAAGAGAAGGTCGCCAGTTCGATTCTGGCAATCAGCATTAAGTCGTTGAAAAAATAATAATTTCGAATTATAATATTAATGTATATGATATTGCACCCTTAGCGCAACTGGATAGAGTGTCTGACTACGAATCAGAAGGTTGTAGGTTCGAGTCCTACAGGGTGCATAATACAAACCTAGGTTAATCCTAGGTTTTTTTGTTGCTTTTTAGATGAAATCTTTCCTTACTTTTAGGTATAATATTACATGGTTTAGTGTAAACCACACTACTATATCAGAAAGGGAGACTTGATGAAAAAAGAAAAAGAGACGAATGCGTCACAAACTGGTTATCGTCGAACGCTCAGTAATTCACATATACAACTAATTGCTCTGGGAGGAACAATTGGTACTGGACTTTTCTTGGGTGTTGGAGATAGCATTCACCGAGCGGGCCCTTCCGTAATTTTAATCTTTATTATAGTAGGATTTTTTCTTTTCCTACTTATGCGTGCGCTCGGAGAATTGATCTTATCTGATTTAAAAAAGCATACATATATTGAATTTATTGAAAAATATCTTGGTAAAAATATTGGATTTATCAGTGGCTATCTGTATTGGATTAGTTGGCTAACTCTAGCCATGGCTGAATTAACTGCATTAGGAATCTATTTTGAATATTGGTTCCCACACTTACCAACTTGGCTTCCAGGACTTATAACAATGGTTGTTTTACTAATAATAAATCTAATCTCTGCTAAAGTTTTTGGAAATTTAGAGTTTAGTTTTGCAATTATAAAAATTCTAACCATATTAGCTTTTGTTGTTATGATTGGCTACTTTTTAATAATTGGTGAATCAACCAAATATGGCGATATTTCATTAGCTAATCTAAATGCGGGAGGCGGATTTTTTGCTAAAGGGAGTCATGGATTCTTACTAGGCTTCCAAATGGTAATTTTCAGTTTTATCGGAGTTGAATTAATTGGGCTAACTGCTGCAGAAGCACAAGATCCAGAAAATACAATTTCCCGAGCAATTGATCAATTACCAATTAGAATAATTTTATTCTATGTTATGGCGATTATAGCAATTTTAGTTGCTATTCCGTGGCCTAAGATTTCTACTACAAGTAGTCCATTTGTCCAAGCTTTAAGTGCTACAGGAATTAAGGATGCTGGCTCTATAATTAATTTTGTGGTTATCAGTGCTGCAATTTCTTCTACCAATAGTTTTTTATATAGTGCAGGTCGGTTATTATTTTCAGTAAACTTTGATGGCAAATCTAAGTGGTCAAAAACTTTTGGCAAGTTATCCAAAACTCAAGTGCCACGTAATGCTTTAATCTTTTCATCTTTAATTATTGCCTGCGCACCTTTAATTACCTTAATTATTGGTGATTCAGCGTTTACTTTTATTTCTGCTACTTCAACAAGTATGTTTCTAATTATTTGGGCAATAATGATTTTGACTCATATACGTTACAGAAAAGAAACTCCTAGAAAAGACTTAAAGTCATTCCAAATGCCATTGTTCCCATACTTAGATTACTTGGTTTTAGCTTTCTTTATTGCAATGATTGGTTTATTACTTTACTTAGAAAAATTTAGAATTCCAATGATTGCAGCTTTAATAGCATTTGTAGTTCTTTACTCAATTACCAAATTTTTCAGAGAAAAAGAATCTAATTAAAGCATAAAAAATGTCCAACTGAATTAACAGTTGGACATTTTTTATGCGCTATTTAAATCTCAACTTAATTTTTTGCCACAAAGACAAAGCCTGTCTCATATGATCAGCTGGGATATATTTTCTTATTGCCTTTAAAACAAATATTGGTTGTTTTGCTGAAAAAATAAAATTCCCATTATTCCGTGTTCTCAATTCAAATCGCGGTATATATTTTCCTTTAAAATGGACATCTGCTACAACATATGTAATCTCATTCCAAGGAATTTGAATATAATCTAATACATTTTTATCATTATAAAATTCAAAACCTTTATCACCAATCATAATTTGACCATAACAAGGTATACCTCGTTGCCAAGTTGCCTTCGTTACGTAATCAGATGTTGTATTAAGTGATTGAACCATTTTTATAATAAACCTACAACATGTCCGGCAATCCCGACAATAAAGATTCCGATAATAATGATAATAGGTGATACTTTCTTCTTTAACAACCACATACACAAGAATGTTAAGCATAATGCAGCAAGACCAGGAATTAAGCTATCCAAGTTATTTTGCAAAGTAGTGACTTTTGTGCTTGTTAAAGATAGCCCTTGGTCGTGCCATTGAATTAAGGCTTGTTGAATACCTTTAGCACCCTTAGGTAATGAACTCCAATCAATATATGCACCTTTTTGAAGTGGAGACTTAGAAACAACAGGTAAGAATTTAATTGATACCCACCGTTCAATTAAAGCACCTAATACAAACATACCCATCATTGAAGCACCACGGGTAACTTTACTCATCAATCCACCTGATAAGTCTTTAGTAATTTCAGAACCTACGCGATAGCCAAATTCTTGAGAATACCATAAGAAAGCAATTCTAATTAAGTTCCAAACAATAAAGAACAAAATTGGACCTAAAATATTTCCTTGAGCTGCTAAACTAGCACCTAATGAACCTACAATTGGCCGTACCGTATACCAAAATACTGGGTCACCAACACCAGCTAAAGGTCCCATCATACCAACTTTAACACCTTGAATAGCTTGATCTTCAACTTCTTTCCCATTAGCCTTTTCTTCTTCTAATGCTAAAGTTACCCCTAAAATTGGTGAAGCTAAATATGGGTGAGTATTGAAGAATACCAAGTGTCTTTCAAGTGCATCTTTTAAATCCTTTTTTTCAGGATATAACTTACGTAAAGCTGGAATTAATGAATAAGCCCAGCCACCATTTTGCATTCTTTCATAGTTCCAAGATCCTTGAAGCAACATAGAACGCCACATAACTTTTAAGCGATCTCTTTTAGTTAAATGGATTTGATTTTCTGCCATTTTAATTTCCTCCCTAGATCTTTTTAGTAATTATCCAAAATATCACCCAAAGGGTCACCAGTACCTTTTGAGCCTGAATTGTTAGAACCTTTACCTT
Organism: Lactobacillus fornicalis; assembly: GCF_055362665.1. Lineage (NCBI taxonomy): Bacteria > Bacillati > Bacillota > Bacilli > Lactobacillales > Lactobacillaceae > Lactobacillus > Lactobacillus fornicalis. The sequence goes on along the minus strand of NZ_JBLTIM010000010.1, from coordinate 1,875 downwards.
CAAGAGCTAGATACATAAGAGCTAATGCAGCACCAATTGCACCTAATGCAATCAAAGTTAAGTCTTGAATTGCGGCTAACGCAAATCCAATAGCGAAAAATGGCCCAACCTCTTTGCTTGCCATCATATTAATAACCATTGCATAACCAACAGCAACAACCATACCACCACCAATGGTCATACCAGCGGAAAGCCATACTGGCATTGCGGAAAGCCAAGACTTAACAAGTTCAGAAGGAATTGCTAACAAAAGAGCAGCTGGAATGGCTATTCTCAAGCCTTGTAACCCTGTTGCAACCAATTGCCAAAATTCGATTCCTTGATAATTTGCTTTTTCAGCCTCTTTATCCATGATATGAGAAATCGCAACTGCAAGTGTACGAACAATCATTGTTAATCCTAAGCCGGCAACTGCCAAAGGTACAGCAATACCAATAGCCGTACCAATTTTATCAGTTGAAAGGTGTCCTTGAACCATGATGATTGCAGAAGCAACACCAGCAAGAGCAGCATCAGGTGCAACTGCAGCACCAATATTAGCCCAACCCATAGCAATAAATTGTAATGCACCACCAAGCATAACACCAGTTGTAAGATTACCTGTAACTAAACCAATTAATGTACATGAAATAATTGGTTGATGGAATTGCCATTGATCCAAAATACCTTCCATACCTGCTAAGAAAGCAATGAATACAACTAAAACCATTTGAATCGCATTCATGAAACTAAATCCTCCTACTATTTTTGTTCATTAAGGAGGCTTTGAGCCTTCTTAAGAATAGAATCCATATTTTCAGGACTATCACTCGGAACTTTTCGAACATCGAATTTAATGCCCATTTTTTTTAGTTCCTCAAAAGTGTCTACATCTTTTTGATCCATAGAAAGCACACTATTAGAATTTACTTTACCAACAGCATATGACATTGAGCCCACATTTAAAGTATCGATTTGAACTCCATCTTTAATGGCTTCAAGTGCATCTTCAGGATTTTCAAACAAAAGCAAAGCTTTTGTTGCTCCGAATCTAGGATCTTTATCTACTTCTACCATTTTCTTAATTGGCACAATATGTGCTTTAATACCAGCAGGAGCAGCTTCACGAATCATGTTTTTTCGCAAATCATCTTTAGCAACATTATCACTAACAACAATAATTCTATCTGGATTCATTGCTTTTGACCATCCAGTTGCAACTTGGCCGTGCAATAACCGTGAATCAATTCGTGCTAAAACATATTTAATATGTCCATCACCTAAAACAGTACCTTCTGGGATATCTCCTTGAGGTTCTTGATTCTTAACTTCAACTTTTTGAGATTCTTTAGGTGCAAGAGATTCTGGTTTTGTCTTAATTCCATCTTTGGCAGGTTCAACAATTGCTGTTGCAATTTCTTTAGCTGAATCTAAGCTAAACCGTTGACTAAGAGCCTCAATAACCATTGGTAAATTAAGACCTGTAACAATTGCCCAATTTCCACCGTGTTCTTCAAGCAATTTGTTTGCCTGGTTAAAGGGGGTACCACCCCACAAATCAATTAAAAATAGCACCTCATCTTGATTATCGAAAGAATTAATTACATTTTCCATTTTCTTTCGAACATCATCTGGTCCTTCGTCTGGTTTTAAAATTGCTGAGCCAAAATTCTCTTGCTTACCAAAAATCATTTCAGCAGATTGAGAAATTCCCTCAGCAAAGGCGCCATGACTAGCTAGAACTATTCCAACCATCATGCTTCCTCCTTCCAAGATTATAACTGTATACTTTTCTATTATAGCGTAACCGTATACATTTTGTAACCGTTATCTTGGAATTTTATAATAAAAAAGTAATTGAACTATATAGATAAATATTATAAAAAACGACAAAAA